>JBAZRU010000613.1:0-4570 GCA_041662805.1 Candidatus Hydrogenedentales bacterium
GGCGTCATAGTTGCCGACGGCTCCTACCGCATTGAACACCTTGACCCCGGGACCTACACCGTGTTGGTCATGGCACAACCCGCCGACAACTCGAGTAGGACCGACAACGTGCGCTTCATGACATCCGAAATTACCCTGCCCGACACAGGGACTATCGGTCTCGACTTCGACCTCAAGTAATGAAACTTCTCGCAAACAGCCACGATGTGGCCCAAGAATTCCTAACAGGACTACCCTCTCATGACGACGTCGCTGACGAGTCGGATACCACCGCCTTGCCCAGGTGTCTCGCGTAACGCGCTCGCTCACGCGAGGTGGAAAGAGTATGCCGTCGCCATGCAGAAGCAATTGGACGTGTTCAAAGATAAGTACGGGGAACTCAAGGACCGCGCCTCAAAGGCCGAGGGGCAAGCCAAGCCAGACCTGGAAGAGAAGCGAGCGCAAGCCCAAACGAAACTCGACGCGGCTGGACGCAAGCTCGACGAACCGAAATCCGCAAGCGCCGACCGTTGGGAGAAGGTCAAGGAAGGCGTGGATAACGTGTTCGATGGTCTGAAATCCATATTCACATAACCGCCCGGGCGCGCGAAGATGGCATTGACATGCCGGCCGATGCCGACGGCGAAAACCTCTCCGCCCTTCTCGCGAACACATGCCGGACGCACCGGCGCAGTGCGTCGTTCTGCTCGACGAAACTGCAGCGGGGCAGCGTCTTGGTTTACCAAAACTTTGCCGGTCTTTTGTCCCCAATTTGTGTTAGTTGCACATAATAGCGCCTGTAGAATGGCGCGCGGAAGTCGCGCGAGATGTGCGATGCATCACGGGGTAGAGCCGGTCTATCGCCTAGAGGGCGAACGGAAGTCAAAGAGAGTGACGAACGCCTTCGCCATTTGGCGAAGGATGAAAGGACTTGCAGTATGAATATGCGTAGCGTACTCGGATCGAGTGCGATCATTATGGGTTGCGTCGCGCTCGCCGCCGTTCTCGGCGGATGCCCGCCAGGCGCAGGCAATCACAACAGTGATCCCTCGGTGAGTTCCACAAACCCGATCGATGCCGCCTCGGATGTGGCGATCAACACTCGAGTTACCGTGACTTTCAGCGAGGCAATGAATCCCGCGACGGTCACCGAGGCAACGTTTACCCTGGATGATGGGGTGACGCCGATCTCCGGAACAGTGGCCTATGCGGGCGTCAGCGCGACGTTTGCTCCCTCGGCCACTCTTGCGGCCAATACCGAATTCACCGCCACGATTACGACCGGGGCCGAGGACTTGGCCGGGCACGAACTGGAGGCCGACTACATCTGGACCTTCACCACAAGTGCGATCACGGATGTCATTCCGCCCTTCGTGAGTTCCACTGACCCTGTGGACTTGGCGATCGGCGTGCCGATCAACAAGAGCATCTCCGCGACGTTCAGCGAGGCGATGGACCCAGTATCCATTACCGCGGCGACGTTTACTCTGGACGAAGGCGTAACGCCGGTTTTGGGCACGGTCACCTATACGGGCCTCACCGCGGTTTTTAACCCTACGCAAAATCTCACGCCGGGAACCGCGTATACTGCCACGATTTCGACCGGGGTCGAGGATCTGAGTGGCAACGCATCGGTAAGCGACGAAGTGTGGACCTTCACCACCGGTATCACAACGGCGCAAGGTGAGGTAAACCTGCGGTCAACTAACACGTTTGCGATACTCGCTGGCTCGACGGTAGTCAACGCCAATGCCAGTACCGTTACCGGCGATCTGGGCGTGAGCCCGGGCACAGGCGTCGTAGGATTCCCGCCCGGAATCCTCATCGGAACGCAATTTACGGGCGTCACCTCCGCGGCAGGCCAGGCCAAGCTCGATCTGACAAGAGCCTTTAACGATGCTGCGGACCGTACGGTGGGCTCGATCTCGCTGCCGGGCGATCTCGGTGGGCTGACCCTGTTCCCTGGTCTTTACACCAACTCGTCTTCGGTCCTGCTGTCGGCAGGCTTCCTCACTCTCGATGCCCAAGGCGACTCCGACGCGGTGTTCATCTTCCAGATGGGCTCCACGCTCACCACGGGGGCCGGCACCCAGGTGATCTTGAGCGGAGGCGCAAAGGCTGCCAACATCTACTGGCAAGTCGGGACTTCGGCGACTCTGGGAACGAACTCAATCTTCAAAGGGAACATACTGGCGGCCTCGGCAATCACGCTGACCTCCGGTACTAACCTCGAAGGCAGGGCGTTGACACGGATAGCCGCGGTCACTCTGGATGCCTGTATCGTTACCGTCCCCGCGCCGTAAGACGCGGTGTCATTAGTCCCTAGATCAAGCATGGGAAGGTTCACCTCGCGTGGACCTTCCCGCATTTCGGGCAAGGTGCGTGAGGCGGTAAACGGGACTTCGCACGAACACACGCCACGAAATGGTCCAACGTCGCGCGCTCCAGACGGCATCTCGATCTCGGCGCTTACACCGTGTCGCTCCATCTCCCTCACCCCTCTCGACTCCAGACCGTGAGCGTTGACGCAACCTGTTTTTGCGGAACCACCACACTCACAAGGAAACCCACGACCAGCGCGGTGACGAGGCTGATCGGGAAATAGTAGATGAAGTGCACGTCCGTGGCGCGCTGCACCCAAATCGTCGCGGGAATCGCGATGCACACTCCCACGAACCAGCCCGCGAACGATGCCCGGCGCGTCAACATGCCCAGGAGAAACAGCGCCAACACCGGCCCCGAAAAGAGGCCTAAGAAGGTCTGCGACACCTTCATGATCTCACCGATTGTCGATGCGAAGAACGCGACGCCGGTGGCGAACGCGCCAAACACAAACGTCAGTACGCGCGCAAGCTGAACCTCCCGCGTGTCGCTCAGGGGGACACTGCGCAACGGCCGCACGAAGTCGTTCACCACGACCGTCGAAAGCGAGCTAATCCCCGAGTCCATGCACGACATGGCCGCGGCAAACAGTCCCCCGCTGACGAGCCCCGAGATTCCCCGAGGCATTGCGTGCATCACGTAAAACGGAAAGATCTGGTCCGCGGCAATGCCATCGGGTAGCCGTTCCGGAAACGCGCCGTGATAGGCGTACAGGCCGAGCCCGATGAAGGTCAGGAGGCCAATCACCACCACCGATATCAAGGAGTTGGCGAACGTCGCCCGCACCATGCCGGGGAGGTCTTTCGTTGCGAGCAATCTTTGAACCGTGAGCTGGTCCACGCCGTAGTCGTGCATGAACTGGAAGAAGTACGCCACGGCCACGGCAATCACCGTCATATGGGTGAGGCTGGGCCACCACTCCGTTAAGTTCAACTTGCCCGAATCGCGCGCTACCTCCATGATTCCCATGAACCCGCCCGGCACCGACACAATCAGCGCAATCGAAACAACGACCGCCGTTCCAAACAGGATGAGAAACTGCGCGACATCGCTCCAGATCACGGCGGTCACCCCGCCCAGGACGGTGTATGCCGTGCCCAGCAGGCCCATCGCGAGAATCGCCACCCAAAGCGGACTCCCCGTCACCACCGTAATCGCAACCGCCGGTGCGTAGATGACCGTCCCCAGCCAGCCAATGCGCGCGCAAATGAACAGCCCCGATACGCAATATCGCGCCGGTGCCCCAAACCGCAGAAAGATATATTCGTATGAGGTCGTCACTTTCAGCTTGTGATAGAAAGGCAGAAACAGCAGGATGATCACCGGCGCGGCAACCGGCATCATGAGGATGCCGACGAAGAATAGAACGTTCTCCTGATAGACAAGGCCCGGCGTTCCCAAATACGAAATGCCCGTGGTAATGGACGCGAATACGCTCATCGCCACCGCCCACCACGGCATATTGCGTCCCGCGAGAAAGAAGTCCTTCGCCGTCTTCTGCTTGCCCGCGAAGGCGAGGCCGATCCCCACCATGCAGGCCAGATAGACAATCAGAACGCAGAGATTCTGCAATCCAAATGATACATTCGAATCCATGCGGTCCACTCCCCGGTTGACCCTGGTGCCCCTGTGCCGCAACCTCCGTTGCGAAGTCCGATTCTGACACATCGCGGGGCGCATTCCTACCCGGGGCCGGCGGTCCCGGGTAGGAATGCGCCCCGCGCTCGCGCGCGGTGGCCGCTGGGCATTCGGAACGGCGGAGACGCCTCCCCAAAAAACAGAAAGGCCAATACCCTACTTGCGTAAGGAATCGGCCTGAAGTCACCAATATTGGTGGGCGGTGAGGGATTCGAACCCCCGACCCCCTGCGTGTAAAGCAGATGCTCTAACCAGCTGAGCTAACCGCCCCAAGGAGGAAAGAGTATAGCACGTGGGGTGGCCGGGGTCTAATCGGGTGGAGGCCGCTGTGTGGATGCGGGCGGCTTTTGGACTGGGGAACACGGACCAGCACGGACGCGCATGGGGGCGCACGGACGAGCACGGACGCACACGGACGCACATGGACGCGCACGGACGCGCACGGACGAACCGGCAAAGACCGGCGGGCTGCATTCTGGAGGGGCAGGGGGTGCCGTGTTGTTTTGACGAAACAAGGGGGGGTGCGATGGGCTGACGATCCGAGAGGGGGGAGCCGAGTTTCTTGACGAAC
>JBAZRU010000614.1:0-3320 GCA_041662805.1 Candidatus Hydrogenedentales bacterium
CAATCCCGAGTGGAAGCCTGTCGTCAACAACGGCAAAGGCGTGATGCCCGGCATCCAGTTCAACAGCAAGGGCCACACGAACAGTCTGATTCCGTTCTACGTCAAAGGCGCCGGCGCCGAACTCTTCGAAGCGAAAGCGACCGGGACCGATACGAAGCGCGGACCCTTTGTCGACAATACCGATATCGCAAAGACGGCCTTCGAGCTTATGCGATAACCATCCAAGAGGTGAAGTGAGGGATTCTTTCGCGCCGGTCGAGCCGGATATGTTCGACCGGCGCTTCATTTTTGAGGAGGGAATGTGGCGGACGCTTCGGCGAAGCGCCCCTACCTTTCCGGAGGCGGGCTTGACGAGGTCTCGATTTGATCGCAGAACGCTTCGACCGCCTTCGCGACCGCCTCCGCATCGTAGTCCCAATAGATGTGGTGGTTGGAACGGTCGAACCAGAGAAGCCGCTTCTTGTCGGAAGCCATCGCTTTGAACGCGTGCTCCGCGGCCTTCGGGCTTGCGGCGATATCTCCATGCGAGTGAATCATTAGCACGGGGCAGGTGACGCGAGAGAGCGTCCCGATATCGTTCGCGCGGCGCCCAAGGTCAATCAGCATGACGCCGGTCTTGGTCGGTATCCACGTGTAGGAGACGATCTGCTTCTTCGCCTCTTTGCGATTGACTTGTGTGAACAGGCGTCCCTTGTACGCCCATCGCGAAATGACGCTACCCACCTTTGTCCAGCGCTCCGGCTTCATGCCGTAGTACCAGCGATCGGTCATCCCGAAGTATGCACCGCCCAGCACGATGCCATCGACCGGAATCTGCGCCGCCGTCAGCGTCGAAAGCGCGCCGCCCATCGAATGCCCAACGAGCACGACATGTGCATGCTTTTCTCGCAGCGCCTTCGTCTCGGACAGCACGGCGTCGAGCAACTCGCCGGCGGTCACATTCTCCAAATCACGCGGACTCGTGCCATGGCCGGGCAGACGCATCACGCGGACTCGCCATCCCTTCGCCGCCAACCGCTCTGGAAGCTCGTTGAAGTTGTTGCCCGCACCCGCGAACCCATGCACGAACAAGACGGCTCCTGGGGCATCCTCGGGTCCCAGGTTGCGCTCTTCCGCGCCTAGCATCACGCCCGTCGCGGAATCGCGCGGGGCGCGGCGGTCGGCAGGATCAATGAGGAACGACGGGATCATGGAGCACGCCAGCAGAAGTGGGGCGGCCAAGAGAAGCAGGATAATTAAGAGCCTTCGACCTCGTCGGCCTTTCGTCTCCGCGTGTCGGCACACGGCTTCCGGTTGCGACATGACGCGTGTTCCCCCGCAGGTCAGTCAAGTCACACGAGTTACTCACCCACATCCAGTTCTTTGGCCAGCGATTTGACCCGCTTGAGGTCCATTTTGCCTGTACCCAATACCGGGATCTGGGCAATGCGATAAAATGACGTGGCCTTGGGACGCCACAGGTTGGGCAGGTCGCACGTCTTGAGCCGCTCGACAAGCACTTCCAGTTCGCCGTCCATCAGCGTATGCAGCACCACAAGGCGCTCGCCTTTCTGCTCGTCGGGCACGCTTGTAACGGCGAAGGTCTGGTCGTTCATTTCCAGGAGTTGGTGCAGCGTTTCTTCGACTTTGTTGTGCGGAACCATTTCGCCGGCGATCTTGCTGAACCTCGCCAGACGGTCCGTGATGGTGACCATCCCGTCTTCGTCCACGGCCGCCATATCGCCCGTGTTGTACCAACCGTCGATGAGCACGTGAGCCGTCTTCTCGGGCTGGCCAAGGTAACCCTTCATGATGTTCGGGCCCTTCACCCAGAGCACGCCGGCCGTGCCGCAGGGCAGCAATTCGTCCGTGTCCGGATCGGTGATCTTCACCGAGATGCCCGGCAACGGAATGCCAATCGTCCCATGGCGCGTCCCTTCCCAATAGAAGCCGGGGGCCTGGAAATTCGGCACGTTGATCGATACCGCGGGCGAGCACTCCGTCGTGCCGTAGCCTTCCAAGGGTTCAACGCCGAACTTGGCATGGAATGCTTCGCGGATTCGCGTGGGCAGCTTCTCCGCGCCAGTCACCACGTAGGTCAAGCTCGCCAGCTCTTCCGGCAGGCACCGGCGAATGAAACCTTGCAGGAAGGTGGGCGTCGCGATGAGAAAGCGCGGACGGTACTTGTACACAAGCTGGCCAATGATCTTCGGTTCAAGCGGATTGGGATGGTACACCGTGAAGAAGCCACGCCACAGCGGCAGCCACAACGTGCCCATAAAGCCAAACGAATGGAAGAACGGCAGGATACCCATGATGCCGTCGCCGACATTGTGCGGGAATACTTGGGCCGTCGCTTCAAGGTTCGTCAGCACGTTTCGATGCGTAAGCATCACACCCTTAGGTTCGCCTTCGCTGCCGCTCGAAAAAATGATCGTCGCGAGGTCGTTCTCCGAACGCCCACGTGGAGAACCAAGAATCCACTCGACCACGCGCAGCGGCAGGAAGAGCCCTATGAGCAGCGCGACGACGCGGTCTTGCGTTCCCATCTGCTTGCGAATGTCGTCGAGAAACACGGTCTCGCCGGGCACCTCGACCGGCACGCGTTCGAGAAACTCCCGGGCCGTCAGCACGTGACGGATATTGCACTGCTTCGCGGCAGACGCGAGCGAGTCGTTCGACGCCGTGTAATTCAGGTTGACGGGCACCTTCCCCATCATCTGCAGCGCGATGTTGACCATCACGCCTCCGACGGACTGCGGCAACAGTATGCCGGTCATCTCTTCGGGACCAATCGCCTTCTTGATGCGCCGCGCAATGGCAATACTTCCGATATACGTCATCAAGAACGACATCTTCGGGACTCGGCTGTCGCCCACGCACAAGCTGAACGGATGACGCCGCACGGTGCGGACGAAGGCGCGGTGCAGAAGCGAGACGTCGAGCTTGCGGTCCATGTACGCTTCCGTGCCCAATGTCCGAATCGCCGTGCGCACGTCATGCACCGTGCTCTCGGAAGGGATTGGGGCGCCAAACCCGATCAGCATCGGGTAAGGAATCGTCCGCGGTATCTTCCATCGGATGCCGTTCTCGGCTGGTTCGTACAAGGTCCCCCACGTCCGGTCGAGATACACGGGGATGACGGGGGCGGTGGTCTGATGCATCAGACGTTCGAATCCCTTGCGAATCGCCGCCACGGGCGAATCCGGCGCGATACGGCCATCGGCGAACACACACACCAGTTCGCCGTGCTGCAACGCCGCGGACGCCGCGTGCAAGGATTGCGCAAGGTCGCGTGGTCCGCCCTGAAGCGGAATGGTGATGACACGCATCATCTTCGC
>JBAZRU010000614.1:3330-4568 GCA_041662805.1 Candidatus Hydrogenedentales bacterium
GGCCGCCGTGATCACGAGGGCGTCAATGAACGAAAGATACGTGGTGACGAGCAGCGCGCCGCCGCGTTCCGGAACGTTGACCCTGCCGCGGAGTTCGAGCCGAAGAAACGTGTTCGACAAAATCCACAGGACTGCGCGCACGAATATCTGCGGTGTCATGATGCACGTGACCACCAACACGGTGAGCGTCAGCAGACCCGTGAGGAAGAAGACGCCGTGACTGCCGATACCCAAGTATGAAAGGAGCAGAAATGCGGGCGAGGCAGCCAGAATGCCAACCCACGTGAGCATATTCGCCGTGGCCATGATGCTGCCGCGAATGTGCTGCGGACTGCGGTGTTGGAGTCCTGCCGCCAAGGGCACGTCAAACATGCCGCCACCCACGCCGATTCCGAACAAGAGGATAAGCACCGGGTAGTACGCGAACCCCGGCCACGCCAACAGCATGCACAACGAGGCCAGGATAGCGCCGCCGATGGGCACGAAGCCGAACTCCACCTTGCCACGAGAGAGGTACCCTGCCGCCAATGACCCTGCCCCAATGCCCAGGGAAAGCACACCGCTCATGATGCCTACTTCGGTCATGCCAAGTCCGAGGTTCACCGTCGCGAATACGACAATGTTCTGCAGGAGGAGCGCCCCGGCGAACCAGAAGTAGGAATACCCGAAGGCGATCATGTAGAGCCAGCGGTCGCTCATGATGACGCGCAGATCGCGGCCCATGCCCGCCCAAGGATTCAGGCGTATCCGCTGTTCGGGATTAGCCGCCGGCGGCCGCATGATGAAGTGCGAAGAGAGCGTGCCGATTGCGGCCAAAGCAAGCAGTAGACAGCCGCCAAGATACATGTTGGCGTGTCCCAGCTTGTCGTAAAGCTTGCCGCCAACCGCCGCGCCCAGAATGATGGCGATCATCGTGCTTCCCTGGACGATCCCATTCGCCCAGGAGAGCTTCGTGTCGTCCAGCGTTTCGGGAAGGAGGCCGTACTTGGGGGGGCCAAACATGGCCGCTTGGGATGCAAGCAAAAACAGGCCAATCCACAGGAGCGCGGGTTGGTGGTACAAAAAGCCGAGCGTCCCCAAGACCATGACCGCGATCTCAAGGTACTTCGTCCAGACGGCGACGTCCTTCTTGCTGTAACGATCCGCGAGCGAACCGAAGAGGCCCGGGAAGATCACGAACGGCAGCGCAAAGATGAAACCGGCCCACGCCGTAATGTGAGCCACCTGATCCTCATTGG
>JBAZRU010000615.1:0-4567 GCA_041662805.1 Candidatus Hydrogenedentales bacterium
ATACGCAAAGTCGAACGCGACTTGCTGACCACCCTGAGCAATGAGCGGGGATTCGATGCGCACGGCCACGGCATCCTGGGACGGATGCACACACGTCTCGACGCGAACCGGCTTGCCTTCAATTTCGTACGTCGACGTTTGCACGCCGGACCACAAATCCATCGTGCGCGACACGCCGGAGAAATCCTCGGGATGGAGTTCAGCGCCATCCGCCCGGCATAACCGCAACCGTCCGAGATTCATCAAGTGCGGATTGTCGAACATCCACGTGCGAAGTGCGCCGGCTTCCTCCGGAAACGTGTCCGGCCCTGTGTTGCGGCCTTGTTGAAAGGTGCCTGTAGGCGGCACGCGATCCGCTGTCCAGCCAGCCGGCAATGGATAGGAATGCCAGCCCCAATGGGACATCGTATTGCCGCCGAATGTCTGTAGCCCCGTTGCGTCCGCGTTGAAGCAGAACTCGCCGTTGCCCAACGGAATCTGCCCTGCCGGGTCGTTCCACGCAATGGTATGGCGCGCGACAAGGGCGTGGCGATCAATGCGGACGCTGTCCGCGGGCGTTGGCAACTCGGCCGCATGTAGCGCGGCCATTGGCGTTAATAATAGGGCGATGAATAGGTTGAACAAGACCCCGGTAATTCTCGGCGGTATCATGGAATTCGGCCTTTCCCACGTGTGGCTTGAGAAGCGGTAGCCACCGGGACCATAGCACATGAGATGGAGGCTGTTCGCCCTCGTGGGATTCTCGGGGCGTGCGCCAGGAAAACGGGAGTCGTTGTTTCGGTGCGACTATCGGCAAGTGAATTGTAGATGTCTATTTGCAGATTGGTGCTTGCCCAACTCGTGCTTGCCCACCTAGCGCTTGCCCACCTGGTGCTTGCCCACCTGGTGCTTGCCCACCTGGTGCTTGCCCAAGAAACACCGGTCTCTATGACCTCAGTTTCCTTCTTTACGCCGAGGGCGTTACGCCCGTTAGCCGTAGGTTGCGGCGCGGAGTCGTCAAGACGTAGCGCCGCTACCTACGGGACCGATGGGATTTCCTTCGTCAACCCTGAAAGGGTTGCGGCCTTGTTCTCGCGTCTTCGCGTCCACCCGGGAACGCCAATCCGTCTCTTGCGGACCAGATTGGCCTCGTGCGACCACGGACGAAGGCCGCGAAAACCGTAAGGACTACGACGCTAACGGGAAGGGTCTTTGCTCTCTTTAGCCCCGCACCCGGAGCAATGGCAGGACTTGCCGTACCACGAGCGGCCAATCGACCACAGCACGTACGCCACGCTCGCCGCGACGATAAGGAGTGCAATGACAAGCTCCACGGCTATGCCCCCCAACCCAGCCACGTCGTCACATGGAACGTCGTCATCGCGCCCACGTACGCCAAGACCGTCATATACGCGAAGGTCAGCAATGGCCAACGGAGCGAACGGGTCTCGCGCCGGATGATGGCAAGCGTTGCGCCGCATTGGCAACACAACGCGAAAAACACCATGATCGAAAGTGCGACCGGAATCGTGAACAGCTTGGACCCGTCCGGCCGCTCGGCCGTTTGCAGCACCGTTCGAAGGTTGTCCGATGTCTCGTCCACATCGCCGCCGATGAAGAAGATTGTGCCCATCGTCGCAATGACGACTTCGCGCGCGGGGAACGACGACAATGCGGCCATCCCGATGCGCCAGTCCCACCCCAACGGCCGTACAAGCGGTTCGATGGCATGGCCCATCGTCGCGAGATAGCTGTTGTGGATGTGGGCGCCGCTTTCCTGGATTTCGATCTCGTTCGCTGCCTCCGCGCGCTGCTCATCCGCCATCACCACATGTTGAAGCGCCGCACGCTGCTCGTCGAACATTTGAGTAATGCTCTGCGAGTGCGGGAAGTAGGAGAGCGCCCAGACGATGATACTGATGGACAGGATGATCGTGCCCGCGCGCCAGAGAAACTCCCTGCCTTGCGTATAGACCTTTCTGCCGACGGTGCTCCACTGCGGGAGTTTGTAGGACGGAAGCTCGAGCAGAAAGGGCGGTGCATCGCCTTTCAAGAGCGTGCGTTTCACGAGCCACGCGACGGGAATCGCCAACACGATGCCTAGGCTGTACATCAAGAACAGCGTTAGCCCTTGAAGCCCCACGAGGCCTCCAAGCAATTTATGCGCGGGGATGAATGCCGCAATCATGACGGAATACACGGGAAGTCTGGCCGAGCAGCTCATAAGTGGCGCGACAATGATCGTGGCAAACCGGTCGCGCCGGTTGGCGATGGTGCGCGTGGCCATGATCCCAGGGATGGCGCACGCGAAGCTGGAAAGCAGAGGGATAAAAGACTGCCCGGAAAGCCCGCATTTGCTGAGGAGCCTGTCCATCAGAAAGGCGGCGCGCGCCATGTATCCGCAGTCTTCGAGAATCGCGACGAAGAGCGTGAGAATGAGAATCTGGGGAATGAATATGAGCACGCTGCCGACGCCCGCAATAACGCCGTCGACCACAAGACTCTTCAGCACTCCCTCGGGCATGAGCGCACCCGCCCAGCCGCCCAAGGCGCCGAATGTCGCATCGATAAGGTCCATCAGTGGAGTTGCCCAGGCAAATATCGCTTGAAAAACCGTCGCCATGAGGAGTGCAAAGGCGATGGTGCCGTACACCTTGTGCGTCAGATACGTGTCGATCTTGTCCGAGAAGGTAGTGACTCGGGTGGAAGGCTTCCGCACGCCCGCGGACACAATTCGGCGAATCCATGCGTACCGGCTGCGCGCCTCGACTGCTGCCAGCGAGCCGTTCGTAGTCACGCGCTTACGCCGTTCGTCGAGCGGCTCGTTCAAGAGATCGGGTAGCCGGTGGGCCAGCCGCTTTTCGGCATACCCATCGCGATCGACCAGAAGCCGGAAGGCCTCCATGTTCTGCACGGGACGGCCCAACGTGTCTCGCCGCGCATTGAGATCCTTCTCAAGGGCACTGACCTCGTCGATCAGGGCTTGGGGATACTCGGGCCCGTTGGCCGGCTCGGATCGGCCCCGGCACACCGCTTCGATCACCGCGTGCTTCAACTGCTCAATACCGATGCGTTTGTGCGCGCAAATCGGGATTACCGGAGCGCCAATCTCCCGTGAGAGCACTTCTGCATCGACGACGATTTGCCGTTTCTCCGCGATATCGATCATGTTGAGCGCGATGACAATCGGTTTGCCGAGTTCTTTGACCTGGGATACCAGGTATAAATTGCGCTCAAGATTCGTGGCATCCACCACGGCCAAGACAGCGTCGATAGGCTTCTCGCCGGACTGTTGTCCCAACAGTACATCCACGACAATCATCTCGTCGGGCGAACGCGCCGCGAGGCTGTACGTTCCAGGCAGGTCGACCAAGTGAGCCGTGCAACCACCCGCCTTCATGGATCCGCCCTTGCGCTCGACAGTCACGCCGGGATAGTTGCCGGTGATTTGGTTCAGTCCGGTGAGGGCGTTGAACAGGGTGGTCTTGCCCACGTTGGGGTTGCCCACAACGGCAACCACCCCCACGGACCGGGAGGCGCTTGTCTCCTGCTCCACCGTCTTCAACATACTTGTTCCACCTCGACATACGCCGCTTCCGCTTTGCGTAGCGAAAGATGATAGCCTTGAACGATGATCTCGATTGGATCGCCCAGCGGCGCCACACGCACCACTTCCACGTCGGCTCCTTCGATGACGCCCATCTCCTGAAGCCGTTGATGCAGCGCGCCTTCTCCACGAAGCCCGCGGACGACACCACGTTCACCCGGACAGAGTTGATTCAGAGTTTGCATGTGGATTGACTACCGATCTCGGCAAACGTGGGTCTACACCCATTCCGCCCGTTCGGCATAGTGATGCGGCTTTGACGATTCGGTGGGCATAGCCACTTCGAAGAGTTCGGCAGGCAATTGCGGGCGCACCGTAACCCGCGCGGCATCTTCGCCCCGGAGGCAGAACCGCGATTCTCCTACCTCAAGAATCATCGGCGACCCGGCGCGGGCGACCCGGACCGGAGCACCAGGCATTACGCCCAATTCGCGGAGCCGTGCGCTCAAGGCCGTGTCTGCGGTCAATTCGACGACTTCAACCTCTTCCCCTGCATTGCATTCTGTCAGCGGTAGGTTGAATGGGTCAGAGTCCTCCATGACGAACTACGCTCCCAGCCGGCAAACGCCGTAGCGCTGCCTGCCCCCACAAATCGGACCATCTAGCCAATTGGAATGAAGCACGTGCCTCGATCCCATCAATCTCTTGCCTTCGCCCCGAGGAGCCGATCATAGGCCTCGCAGGACGGGCTCCCCGACAAACATTCCCCCGCCTCGCACAACGGGCACTGTTCCACCGACTCGCACCCGGGCTTGAAACACGACATCACGTCGTGAATCTTCGCCGCGCGCGACTCGTCGCTCAGGATGTAGCGCATAAGCCACACCATCCTGCGCCCTGTCTCCAGGCTCATCAAATGCTCCATCTTGCACGCGTCGGACAATGCCACATCGCGCGACACGCCCAATACTTCCTGGAAGAATTTCGATAAAATGCGGAAGTTGTGCTCCACGAGGCGGGCAATTTCCCTTCCCTCCTCGG
>JBAZRU010000616.1:0-4542 GCA_041662805.1 Candidatus Hydrogenedentales bacterium
TCTGTACCCTGGTGGTCGCGATGGCAGGCGTCGCGGTCGTCTCCGCCCAGCAGGGGACGGTTGTCTCAAGCTATGGACCGACGAACCAGGATCAGACCTTTGACCAGATCAAGGCGGCTCGGATGGCCGTGAAGGCGGAGCGCGCCAAAGAACACGCGGCGTTGCTGAACCTTCGATACGACCTCTCGCCAAAGACCTCTTCCACAAACGTCATGTCGGGCGGGAAACAAATCCCTGTTGGGCCGACGGCCAAGCTTCAAGAGATCACCTGGGAGCAACTCGGCAAGCTGACTCCGGAAGTCGTCACCGAGAAAGGGATATTCCCTTACAAACCGCTGCCGTTTGCCGACCATGCGGAAGGCGGCATGCTCTTCCCTCTGATGATCACGAAACCTCTGCCCCGGCTAGTGCGCTTTGACCTTGATTTCGACTTGCCCGAGCACATCCTTCCCGACGCGGCCCCGGCGATTTACCTGACGACTCGCCCCGACTTGGGCGACATCGCCAAGGGGCGCCTGGTCACCATCGACAACTACTACGAGATATTCAACGGCATCCTCAACCCCAAGCAACTCGAGGGCCTTCGCCTTCTCGTGACCCAGTTTCCCCAACAGCAATTCAACGCAACGGAAGACCGCCGGACCGACCGGCCCAGCCTGGGCGTAACTTGCTTCGACTGTCATGCCAACGGCCACACCAATGGGGCTAACCACCTCGTCGGAGACATTCGCCCCCAGGAATTCAGGCACCGCATCGAAACCCCTACCCTCCGCGGAGTTAACGTCCAGCGCCTATTCGGCTCACAGCGGGCTCTGAAGACCGTGGAAGATTTCACCGAGTTTGAGCAGCGCGCCGCCTACTTCGACGGCGACCACTGTATGGCCGCCAAGAAGGGCGTCAACGTGCTGGAGAGAGGCACGCAAGTACACTTCATGGCGGAATTCCTGGCGATCCTCGATTTCCCCCCAGCGCCCAAGCTCAACATTTACGGTGAACTCGACCCGGCCAAGGCTAGCGAGAGCGAACACCGCGGCGAGATGCTTTTTAACGGGAAGGCGCGCTGCTCCGCATGCCATCCTGCCCCCTACTACACCGACAACACCATGCACAACCTCATGGCCGAACGTTTCTACAAGCAGGAATTGGAGAATGGCATGATGATGGCCCACGACGGGGCCATTAAGACCTTTCCCCTGAGAGGCATTAAGGACTCCCCACCCTATCTGCACGATGGACGGTGCTTCACGCTTGAGGATACGGTGGAATACTTCAACCTTGTGCAGCAACTCCAATTGACCGCCCCGGAGAAGCAGGACTTGGTTGCCTTCTTGAACGCCTTGTAGAAGCGGTTTGCCACAATCGGAGAATAGTCATGCAATGGAGAGGCCGCCGCGCCAGTGGCAACGTCGAGGACCGCCGCTCACTTAGAGGTGTCGGCGCCGCGGGAGGAGGGATTGGCACCCTCCTCATTGTGGGCCTGATGTATTGGTTCAGCGGGGGCGACCCTCAGATACTGATAGACTCAGGATTACTTGATGGGCAATCGGCCTCTCCCTCCAATGCCGCGAGTCCCGCCGACGACGATACCGCCGCATTCGTCAAAGTGGTGCTTGCGGACACGGAAGACGTGTGGCATGAGCAGTTCCGTCAACAGGGCATCCAGTATGTCGAGCCTACGCTGGTCCTGTTTCGCGGACGGGTGGATTCTGCCTGCGGACTCGCAAGCGCGGCGGTTGGTCCCTTCTACTGCCCATTGGATGAGAATGTTTACCTCGATCTGGAGTTTTTCGCCGATCTGAAAGATCGGTTCGGCGCACCCGGCGATTTCGCCGCGGCGTACGTGATCAGCCACGAAATCGGCCATCACGTGCAAAAGTTGCTCGGGCTAAGCGACAAAGTCCACGCGCAGCAACAGCAGGCAAGTGAAGCAGAAGCAAACCGCCTGTCAGTCCGTCTCGAGTTGCAGGCCGATTATCTGGCCGGAGTCTGGGCCCACTTTGAAGACAAATCGAAGAATGTGCTCGACCCAAGCGACATCGAAGAGGCGCTGCAAGCGGCGACCGCCATTGGCGACGACCGATTGCAGAAGCAGGCGGGTGGATCGGTCGTGCCGGATTCCTTCACGCATGGTACTTCCGCCCAACGCTTGCGCTGGTTCAAACTCGGATACGAAACGGGTTCCTTTGAGGGAGCCAAACAGCTCTTCGACAACCCCTACGAAGAACTATAGAACCTTACACGCGAAGGCCCACACACAAAAGAAGGCAGGCTATGAAGATCCTTATCGTGCTCACTTCTCATGACCAACTCGGCAACAGTGGAAAGAAGACCGGCTTCTGGCTGGAAGAGTTTGCCGCTCCTTACTATGTGCTGAAGGACGCGGGCGCGGAGGTCACGCTGGCCTCGCCAAAAGGTGGTCAGCCGCCACTCGATCCCACGAGCGACCTACCGCAAAACCAGACCGAGTCTACGAAACGTTTCAAAGCAGACCACACCGCTCAAGCGGACTTGGCCAACACAGAGAAACTCGCCGACGTGCGCGCGGACGATTTCGACGCAATTTTCTACCCCGGCGGACACGGTCCGCTGTGGGACATGCCCGACAACGCCACGTCTATTGCGTTGATTGAATCCTTCGCGAAGGCCGGAAAGCCGGTGGGTGCGGTATGCCACGCGCCGATTGCGCTTATTAACGTGCGCGGCATGGACGGCGAATATCTGGTTAAGGGTAAGCGCGTGACCGGTTTTACGAATGCGGAAGAAGATGCGGTCGGCTTGACTACGGTCGTGCCATTCCTCCTTGAAGACCTGCTGAAACAGCGCGGAGGCGTATACAGCAATGCCCCCAGTTGGGCTCCTTACGTCCAGGTAGACGGCAACCTTGTGACTGGTCAGAACCCCGCATCCTCCGCGCCCGTAGCGGAGGCAATACTGCAACTACTTCGAACCAAGTAGACGAAACCGAGCGAACGGTAGACAACGTCTGGGCCGTGTCATACCGCGGCTTTAAGGAGAGATTTGATGAGCACGATTAGGATGAAAGACGGTACGGAGATCTATTACAAGGACTGGGGCACGGGACTGCCGGTGGTGTTCAGCCACGGCTGGCCTCTCAGTGCCGATAGTTGGGAGGCTCAGATGTTGTTTCTCGCCTCCAAAGGCTATCGCTGCATTGCCCATGACCGTCGCGGTCACGGACGCTCAAGCCAGCCTTGGAGTGGGAACGACATGGACACCTATGCCGACAACCTCTCGGAACTCATCGAGTCGCTCGACCTGAAGGAGGCCGTCCTCGTCGGCTTCTCCGCGGGCGGCGGCGAAGTTGCGCGCTACATTGGACGACACGGCACGAAACGGCTTTCAAAAGCCGCCCTCATTTCCGCCGTACCGCCCCTGATGCTGAAGACCGCTGCCAATCCCGACGGCTTACCGATGGATGCTTTCGACAAGATCCGCGCGGGGTGCACCACCGACCGCTCGCAATTCTACAAAGACCTCGCCGGCGGCCCGTTCTTCGGGGCAAACAGGCCCGGCGCAAAAGTCTCCCAGGGCATGATCGACTCCTTCTGGCTTCAGGGCATGCGGGCCGGTCACAAGAATACCTTCGACTGCATCAAGGCCTTCTCCGAGACGGACTTCACCGAAGACCTCAAGAGGTTCGACGTGCCGACGCTGGTTCTTCACGGCGACGACGATCAGATTGTCCCTATTGGTGCGGCTGCTCTCCGCTCCTCGAAGCTGATCAAGAACGCGACTCTCAAGATCTATCCTGGCGCACCTCACGGCTTGGCAGACACGCACAAGGAACAGCTCAACGCCGACCTGTTGGCATTCATCAAAGCCTGATCCGTCACAGAGGTGAGTCCGCCCCAAAATGAGGAAGCCAAGCCGCAGTGCCGCGCAGCTTGCCGAAAGTGCTTTGCCGTCTCAGCGGGAAGGCACAAAGTGCTTACCGCCGCGCCGCTCCGTGCTGCTATCCGTCAAACGCTCACTATTTCGAAGAAGTCGTGACGGCATTCCTGCTAGACTCTTCCGTAATTTCCCGTGGGGTGAAGATCTCCCCGCTCAATTAATGCAACTCTCGGTGTAGATCGGTAATCGAAGCACTTGGGAAAGCGTTGGAAGGAAGTCAGTGATGCGCGTTTCGCTCAGGATCTCCATGTGGTTCGTCACGGCATGCATGCCTCTGCTCGTTGCTTGCGGCGCGCTCGCCGAACCGTGGACGGCGTGGCACAACGCCTTGGCCCCGAAGGGCGAGCCCGGCCCCGAGCTATCCATCGCTCAAAACGGAAGTACTCCATACGTGATCGCGGTCCCCGATTCGCCGTCCTCCCAGGACCTGAAGGCCGCGCAAGACCTCGCGCAATGGCTGAAAGAAATGACCGGCGCCGACTTTCCCATCGTGCCCGAAGCGCAAGCCACCGGCGAATGCGTGATCAGTATCGGCATGACGAAGCGCCTCGCCGCCGCGGTCCCCACACTGCCGGACCTCGGAAACGAAGGCTACGGCATCGATGCCAAGGACAAAGTCCTCTACCTCTA
>JBAZRU010000617.1:0-4532 GCA_041662805.1 Candidatus Hydrogenedentales bacterium
GTCGTGGTTGCCCAAGATGAAATGGAAATAGCAATTGGGGAAACGCTCGGTGAGCGCGCGCAACCACCGGATGGCCGCGACCACGGTCAAATCGATACTGGGCAGCGTCGTCCAGCGGAAGTCGAACGTATCGCCGTTGAGGACGAACACATCTGCTTTCGCCGCGGCCTGAAAAATGTGGCGCTCGTGCACGCTATAGTCGGAGCGGCGCGAAAAGAGATGCAGGTCGGAGACGACGTAACCGACACGGGAACGGACGCGTTTGGGTCTCTGCTTGGACAAGGGTGAACACCTTATATTCGGAAAGTGCGCGCCATGGCGCATGCTTGAAGGAGCGTCGAAGAAGATAATCTATCGATAACCGTCACCAACAATGATACCCTGTAAGAAGAGATCTCGGCAAATTCCCGGAGAACCTTTGATGCGATTGACACTTTTGTCCCACGGCGTGCTTGTGGCGTTCTTCATTGTTACCTCAACGATACCAGCGGGTTGCGCGCATCTCCCTAACGCGCAGGCCCCGATTGTCCAACTCTCCACAATCGACGCTTTGCTGGAGGGTGTGTACGACGGGACGTTTCCGGTGAGGCAGGTGACCCGCTATGGGAACTTGGGCATTGGAACGTTCGACCGGCTGGACGGCGAGATGATTGTGCTCGATGGCAAGTGCTACCGCGCTCAGGCCAGCGGACTTGTCACCCGCGTGACCGGAACGGAAACCACGCCGTTTGCCACGGTGGTTCGGTTTCGCCCGGAACGTACTGTCGCTATGGGTGATACGCAGAACTTCGTCGCCTTCTCCGAAGACTTGGATAAACAGCTTCCAAGTGCGAACGTGTTCTATGCCATTCGCGTGTCCGGCGTGTTCGATTCCATCAAGATAAGGACCGTTCCGAGTCAAACAAAACCGTATCCTCGACTTGCCCAGGTGGTCGAAAAGCAGAGTGTGTTCGAAAAGAAGGGGGTGTCCGGAACGTTGCTGGGCTTCCGGTGTCCGGAATACGTACGCGGACTGAACGTGCCGGGGTACCATCTTCACTTTCTGAGCGACGACAAGACCTTTGGAGGACATCTGCAGGACTTTAGCGGGACTGGATTCCAGGTTGAAGTGGATAGGGTGGAAGAAGTCCGCGTGATTCTCCCCAACGATGCGGCTTTCTTGTCCGCGGACCTGAGCACACACAAGGCCGATGAGCTGAAAAAGGTTGAAAAGTAGCGATTTGCGTAATTGGCTGGCATTTCGCTTCCCCATTTGCTAAGATATGGCGGTTTTCACACAATCGACGATGTATCCCAGCCGGTGTTGGGGATAGCAACCCGGAGCCGATTTAATGGCGACACATATCAAACGCGGCAACTGCTGCCACCTCCGTATTGGAGCGAAACGTTTTCCGGCAGAAGTGATCGACGTGCGCGAACAACTCATCCGGTTGCGCTGTCCGGAGAATGGGGTGCCCACCCGAGGCAGCGGCCTCACCTTGGAGTTTCCCGAGAACGGGGCCGTCGCGGGCTACTTCGCCCAAGTGCTGACAGCCGCCCCCGGCGAAACCCGCGAAGTCGTCTTGTTGCGCTCTCCAGGTCTCGACCGAATCGACCTGCGCTCCTTCCTTCGCGTGCCGTCTAGTTTTACGGCAACAGTTGAGAGCGCCCAGTCGGGCGGGCCTTGCGAAGCTCAGATTCTCAACATCAGTTCGGGTGGGGCGTTGCTACGCACGCCGGCGGCCGTCCTGGTTGGAGAGCCTGTACGGGTTACGTTGACGGCCGTAGAGCAACGGCCTATTCGCATATCGGGAAGCGTAGTGCACATCGGTGAAGAACCGCCGCAGACCGAGCACAGCATCGGCGTGCGGTTTCTTGGCGTAGACACGGACGGTCACCACGCCATTTCGTGGTACGTTTGGAAACGGATCGAGCAGATTTTCTCCGCACCTGCCTGACGCGCGAGTTTCTTGCGCGTTGCACTGATATGGCCACGGCATGCTTCGTGGCCGCAATCACGCCCTTGCGTAGCAGTGCGCCCGAATATGCCCGAAACGTGAGTGGGGGTAGCACATGATTCCGTTGTTTGGCGCATATCCAGGACTGGAAAGCGCTCTGCCGCATCTTTCGCTGGGAGAGTTTCCGACGCCGGTCGTACACTGCGAAGGCTTGGGACCGGCAATAGGTCTCGACCGGCTTTACGTAAAGCGCGATGACATCTCCGGGCCCGTCTACGGCGGCAACAAGGTCCGAAAGCTGGAGTTCTTGCTCGGCCAGGCAAAAGCCAGCGGCGCGAAAGAAGTCATGACGTTCGGATTTGCCGGGTCGAATCACGCCCTTTGCACCGCCATCTACGCACGCCAATCGGGCCTGCGAAGCATCTCGATGCTGCTGCCTCAGGTCAATTCGAGTTCGTTGCAGCGCAATTTGTTGTTGGGACACGCATTTGGCGCGGAGTTGAACTACTACCCCAATAAGGCGGCCATCGCGATCGGCGTTGCCTGGCAAAGCATGCGTCACCGGCTGCGCTACGGAAAGACTCCGATGATCATTCCCGCGGGCGGTTCCAGCCCCGTCGGAGTCGTCGGGTTCGTCAACGCAGCATTCGAGTTGCGCAAGCAGGTCCGCGCCGGCGAACTGCCGGAGCCGGATGTCGTCTATGTGG
This sequence comes from Candidatus Hydrogenedentales bacterium, assembly GCA_041662805.1. GTDB lineage: Bacteria > Hydrogenedentota > Hydrogenedentia > Hydrogenedentales > SLHB01 > JAIBAQ01. The sequence continues at coordinate 2,645 of JBAZRU010000617.1, forward strand.
CCGTGGGTTCCATGGGGAGCACGGCAGGCTTGGCAATCGGGTTGAAGGCCGCAGGCATGAAGACACGCGTCGAACCCGTGCGCGTGATCGAACCGGCGCTGGCCAATCGAGAAGCGTTGACCGAACTCGTGGACAAGACCCTCGCGCTCCTCGCCAAGTCCGATCCCGCCTTCCCGAAACTGTCGTTTGCCCCGGAAGAATTGGCGCTGCGCGAGGACTACTACGGCGAACGCTACGCGCAATACACTCCCGAATGCGTAGAGGCAATGAAGCTGATATACGATGCCGAAGGCGTCCGCCTGGATGGCACCTACTCGGGAAAAGCCTTGGCCGCCGTGGTCGGCGATGCACGAAAAGGAATCTTGAAGGGAAAGACGGTGGTCTTCTGGGACACGTACAATTCACGGCCCCTCTGGACTAAGGTGCCCATGCCGGATTACCATGCGCTGCCGAAAGCGCTGCATCGCTATTTCGAAAGTGACGTCCAACCCTTGGATACCGTCTGATTGGAAGGAGCTACTGAGCCATGGCCGATCAACTTGTTCAGAACTACGCGAATCACACGACATTCGACAACAGCCTCTATGTCATCGCCGCCCTCGATCTTGTTGCCATTCTTCTGGCCCTGGTGGGCATGTACTTCGGTCCGGTCTACATCGCGGCGGCTATCGTGTGCATCGCGATTAGCATCATCATCGTACTGTACCGCATGCGCGGCTACGCCGTGCGCGTGCAAGACCGCGTCATCCGCCTGGAAACCCGGCTTCGCTTGGAGCGCGTGCTGCCCGACAACCTGCGCGCGCGCATACCGGAGCTCACCCTTCCCCAGCTCATTGGACTTCGGTTTGCATCCGACGCGGAGATGGCCGATCTCGTGACGAAAGTCTTGACCGAGAGGATCGCCACCTCCGATGCCATCAAGCGCCTCGTCAAGGATTGGCAGGCCGACTACTTGCGCGTTTAGTCCACGAGTTATTCCATAGGACGGATGGGTCGAATTCGCCCGATCCGTCCTATTCCTATTCCTCGCGTCACTTCTCGATGATCACTTCGTCTTTCACGTTGTCTTGCATATCGTAGGAGCGATACGTGAGCCGGTCCGGATTGACCGTGATATCCAACACCTGGTACGTGGGGACCTTCACGAATTCGACGGCCGCGTAGTCATGCGGTTCCTGTTTGTAGAACTTGGTGCCCGATACGGACACGACGTAGTACGTGCCTTGCGCGGCGGTCTCCACGCGCTTCCCGGCCTTCATCGGATGCGTTCGCAAGTAGGCGTGGTCGTGCCCTTGGAGCGCCATGTCCACGTGATATTTGTCGAACATCGCGCCCCACTGCTCACGCACTTCCTCATTGTCGCGATGCGGTGCGGACGCATAGGCGGGATGGTGGAAGACAGCGAACTTCCATGTAGCCTTCGATTCGGCAAGAACCTTCTCAAGCCACGGCGTTTGGACTTCGATTCTTCGATTCGAGTCGAGCACGACAAACAGCGCGTTGCCATACGTGAAGCTGTACGCGTGTTCGGCATCCACTCCTTCGGGACCATTTTTTGCCAAGGCAAACTGCTCCAGATACATGCGCGGCGTGGCCTTCTTGTCGTAGTCGTGATTGCCGATGCAGGGTACAACGGACCGGCGATCGAAGACCCCTTCGGCTCCGCAAAACAGGTCATCCCACTCGTTCCTGGATTGCCCGTTGTTCACGATATCGCCTGCGATAACATAGAAGGCCGTGCTTGGGTACCGTTCGTAGGCCCGATGCAACAACTTTCCCCAATACTCGAGACCTTCCTGCGGGTCGCCCATGTACACAAACGTAAATGGACTCGGACCCTCCGGAGCCGTTTTGAATTCGGCCCATTCGGACCACTTGTTCTGCTCCT
>JBAZRU010000618.1:0-4527 GCA_041662805.1 Candidatus Hydrogenedentales bacterium
TCGACCCCTGCTTCGGCTGTTCCATGCGATTGCCGGACCCGAAGCGCTTCTTGCTGACGGCCTGCGCGGCTGATTCGTATCGAAACAAGTGAATGCCGTCGAAACTCGCGGTTAGGATGTCGTCGCACGCGTTGTCGTCCCAATGAACGATGGCCATGCCATGCGCGGTCGTAAGGGCGTTGTCAAGTTCAATGGTTGGCCACGCCTCTTCTTTGGGGTTGGCAGGAATGCGATAGGCGACAAATCGCACCCCCGTGGAATGGTCGGGAGCTTTCGCCCCAACGCCGATTATCGGAAGCACCACCAACTCACCTTTTCCGTCGCCGTCGAGATCAGCCCAGCGAACGCGATGCGCCGTCGGGATTGCTCCAATTGGATGCCTCGTCCATTCTTGTTGTGTCGCGGGATCATCAGGGTGCTCGAGCCACTCCACCGTACCGCCTGCACCGGAGTTATTCAGGTCGAAATCCGAGGCAAGCGCCAAATCCTGGTCGCCGTCGCCGTCGACATCATAGGGGGCCATATCGATGTTCAGTTTGGTCTGCGTGGTAACCGTGTATCGTTGCCAAGTTGGGTTTCGGTACCAGACCAATTGTGACGGCGTGGTAGACAAGGCGACGACGTCCATCATGCCGTCGCCATCCATGTCCGCGACGCTGACTTGGTAGCCATTTTCAAAGGCAGAATCGATACCATGCTTCTCAAACACGGGAGGATTCGCGATGGGCGGCGGGACGACCGGCGTCTGTGCCCAGGCGGCGGCATTGATGTATAGTGCCGTCGTGAGCACGCAGAGTAGATTACGGCTGGCGGTGTTCATGAGCACGATTCCCTTGAATAATGTATTTCGGTGCATCGAGTGTACACGGAGCCAGCGGCGGGTGCACGCGCAAAACGACCTGGTTAAGGTCGAGCCCCCCAGACCGAGAGGTGCGATATGAGAATGCGGGTTTCGGCGGTCCAATATCATCTGCACGGGATCGACTCGTTCGATGCGTTTGCCGGGCAGGTGGAGCACTATGTAAAGACCGCGGCGGAATTCGGAGCGGAATATGTGGTCTTCCCCGAATTCTTCACGACGCAGCTTCTGACGATTCCCGGGGTTGGGGACAGAGGGGCGTCGGTGGAGGCATTGGCGGGCTTCACGGGGCGGTATCTGGAGCTCTTCACCGTGATGGCGCGTGAGACTCGGTTACACATCGCGGCAGGGACGCACGTCGTTCGCCGGAGCGACCGGCTGATGAACATGGCGCATTTGTTTCATCCGGATGGCCGGGTCTCGGAGCAACCTAAGCTGCACATTACTCCGACGGAGCGAGACGAGTGGGGTATCGTGGGAGGCGACGCGCTGCACGTGTTCGATTCGGGCAAGGCGAAGGTTGCGTTGCTCACCTGCTATGACATCGAGTTCCCGGAAATAGTCCGGATGGCGGTTGGTCGCGGCGCGGATGTCCTGTTCTGTCCATCGTGTACGGACGACCTCCATGGCTTCTATCGCGTGCGGTATTGTTGCCATGCGCGGTGCGTGGAGAATCAGGTCTACGTCGTAACAGCGGGCACAGCGGGTTCGCTGCCAACGGTGGACTTCATGCGCGCCAACGTGGGACAGGCCGCGATCCTCGCTCCAAACGACGTTTGCTTTCCACCGCGCGGCGTGTTGGCCGAGGGCGAGTTGAACCATGACATGGTGATTACAGCGGATCTCGACCTGGATCTCCTGCGCGAGGTGCGCGAAAGGGGTTCCGTCACGACATGGCGGGACCGGCGGACGGATTTGTATCCGGATTGGGGAGCGGCGCAATAATCAGGGCCGGAATTGCCTTGTAGGAAGGGGCGATATGGGAAGCCTTTCACGAGCCGCCCCGAGTTGGTATCATTCACGGTGTTCTGCAAAGGGCTTGGGAAGCGAGAGGAACGGCCTCGAACCATGTATTCGAAGGAGTTGTACCTCTTCAATGACGAGCGTCCGGTACTTGCCGTGATTCGAAACTATGGCCCGCCGGACTTCGCTGAGTTGATCCGCGTGCAGGAGGAGAGCTTTCCTCCACCGTTTCCTTCGGAACTGTGGTGGAATGCGACTCAGTTAGGCAATCACGTACGGCTGTTTCCCGAAGGGGCGCTATGCGCCGAAGTGCGTGGCGAGATCGCGGGTTCCGTCACGGGATTGGTTGTCTCCTGGAAACCGGAGGATCCGGATCATTCATGGTCGACGATAACCGACATGGGGTACATCACGAATCACGATCCGAATGGGAATACCCTGTACGTCGTAGACATCAGCGTGAGGCCTTCCTTTCGGAAGCTGGGCGTCGGCAAGGCATTGATGCACAGTATGTATGAAATGGTCGTTGCCAAGGGCCTCGATCGCTTGTTGGGCGGCGCGCGCATGCCGGGGTACTGCGCGCACGCCGGTGCATTGACACCAGAGCAGTATTTGGAGGAAGTTGTCAAAGGGGCCGTGCAAGACCCTATAGTGACCTTTTTGATGCGTTGCGGGCGGACTCCAATTCGTGTCGTACACGACTATCTTGACGATGAGGAATCGGGGGACTGTGCCGTGCTGATGCAATGGCGAAATCCGTTTCGTGCCGAGGGAGACCCCCCCGGGCAAAGGAATTGAGCATGGAGTTCATTCGAATCACGTCCATCGACAATCCGCTCTTCAAGAGCATGCACGAGTTGATGCAAAAGGTGTTTCCGCCGGAGGAGGTGCTGGCATTTGATGCCTGGCGCGACCCCCTGGAAGACCCGGCCATACGCGTGTGCGTGGCGGTGCATGACGGCGGCGTCGTGGGAGCGACGGAATACCGCTACTATGCGGATTTTCGCGTGGCGATGACCGACTTCACCATTGTCGGGAGAGCAGGCCTAGGCATCGGCCGGTTTATTTTCGTGCGGCGCCAGTCGGATATCGCGCAGTGGGCGGAGCGGCAGAGCTCGGTCCCCCTGGGCATGTTTGCTGAGGTCTACGATCCGTATCGAGCGGAGAAGCATGCGTTTGGCGGAATCAAGGTGATGGACCCCTTTGTGCGGCGCGAGGTTCTGTCGCATCTCGGCTACAGGCGCTTAGATTTTCCGTACGTGCATCCGTCGTGGAAGAACAACGGAGCCGCCGTAACGGAATTGGATCTGTGTTTCTTGCCAGCGGACGAGACGTTGCAGGAATTGCCTGCGGATGTCGTGGCAAACTTCTTGACGCGGTACTACTCGGTGTTGCCCAATAAGCCGGCGGAGTGGCGCACCATGCTTGTGCAATTGCGCACGCAGGAATTCGTGCCTCTGGCCCCTCTCTGAGGAGCAACTGACATTCGGGGAAAATGCATTTTGTGGGCGGCGCGAGCCCGCCCCTTTTCAATCCGCGGTCAATTGCGTATGCTGGCGTAGGTCGGCGACGCAGGGGAATCGACAGGGGGAATCGGACGATGTCGGACGTTGAATCCAAATGCAGACGGGTGCTGGCTGCGCTCAATCACGAGGAAGCGGATCGCGTGCCCGTCGGCGACTTCTTCTGGACCAATTTCCTAAAGCGATGCAGGTGCGAGTTACGTGACGAAACGGGGCGTGTCTTGGGGGACCAATTTGACCCCTATACGTACTGGGACCTGGACGTGGCGGTCGTGAATCCCAACATGGACCCTCGCATTCAAGGAATTCGGCTGATTGAGAACTCGGAGATACAGAAGGTTGTGACCACCGGTTTTGGGGCGACCATCGTGCGCAAGTCGGTTCACCCTATGCCTTACTACGCCGAATTCGCGACGCAAAGCTTCGACCAGTTCGATGCACTCCACTTTGACGACCCCCACGACCCGCGCCGCTACTTCGAAGCAATCGACGATCAAATCAATAGCGTGGGCGACGATTTGGTCATGGGGTATCCCTCGTTTGCGGAGCGCGTCAAGCATGCGGCACAGAACTGCTGCGTGTTTGGAGGCATCTGCGAGCCGCATGAAATGGTGTGGCGAATCATGGGCACCGAGAACGTATTGATGAAACTCGCCGAGGACCCCGACCATATGGGCCAGATTCTGGAACGGCTGGGCGACTTCCTGGTGGGCATCGTTAAAGGGCAGATAGCCGCGGCCGAGGGACTGCTCTCGGGAATGTACGTATGGGGGGATGTCGCCTACGACCGCGGTATGTTCTTTTCGCCCGACATGTGGCGGGAGTTGTACAAGCCGCAGGTGAAGCGCATTTGCGACGCAATTCATGAGGCGGGGCTGAAGGTCGTGTATCACGGATGCGGCAATGCATCGGCGGTGTACGAAGACCTCATCGACATCGGCGTGGATGCGTACAATCCCCTTGAAGCAAAAGCGGGATTGAACGTTGTGGAGTTGAAGCGGCACTTTGGAAACCGGTTGGCATTCATCGGAAACATTGACGTGCGGGTGCTGGCGACGAATGACCGCGACCTGGTGCGCCGCGAGATACTCACAAAACTAAATGCCGCAAAGGGCGGCGGGTACATTCTCCAATCCGATCACTCCATGCCGGACAATGTCTCTCCGGAGACGTATTCGTATG
>JBAZRU010000619.1:0-4525 GCA_041662805.1 Candidatus Hydrogenedentales bacterium
GGCACCACTCGCTTGGACATCCTGGGCGCATGCGACCAGATAAATGAGCGGTTCCTGCCCTTCAGTGTAGCCAGACACACGACCTGTCTTTAGATTGAGCATCATCGGCGACAGATAACCGAAGTAGAACGGCACATAGTCATGCACCACTCCCCGCAGTCCGCATGGAATCGCTCGGGTACTCCGCTCCCGCTGGATGTCTGCATTATGATTCGTCTTGTACTCAAGTCCGTCATCCGGTGTGAAATTCGGTGCGTAGATTCCGCCACGCTTCAGATAGATGTGCAGGTTGTCCACATGGATAAACCGCAGTATCAGCGAGGGAGTAGGAAAACTCATTGTTCGAATTCCGTAGGTTCGGATGATGACATATTTTCGCCTGTTTCCGCCTCGGAAGCACCCGACTCCTGCGGCGGGATAAACTTCGCGTGAGCCTTCTTGAGATAGGATTGGGAGCTTTCTCGGGTGGCCCTGTAAGAAAGTTGGGAATTGATGAAGTTGAGCCGAGCACGTGCGTCGTTGATGACTTCACCCCATTCCTTCACCCAACCTGTAATCTTGGGCTTGGAAAGATTGAAGATTTGCCCACGCGGACGGTCATCTTGTTCTTGGGCATCGCTCCTGGCAAATTCGTCAAGGTCATTTCCGACGACTATGAATGTCCACCGTGCCGGAATACCGTGAAACCGCTCATCCCCTGCCACGGCCATAGCGTATTTCTTAATCTTCGTAATTATATCGGAATCTATCTTTTTTGAAGGGCGCTTGAGTTCCACTATAAGGTAATCATACTCCCCTGATCGCGGCTGGAGGACTTTGCTCAGCATCAGATCGACACGCCCCCTTTTCCCATCGGGCAACGTCACGGGGTCCGCATTATCCTCCCTTTCCCCAAGAATTCCAATATGCTTTTGTAGAACTTCCTCTAGCCATACCTCGCTTCCAGCAAGGGCGAAATCCTCGGCAAAAATCCAGGCCTCTTTCTCCAGAATTCTATGGAGTTGATCGCGTTCAAGAAGGACTTTCTTGCTCTCCTCGTCAAAGAGGAGGCTGTGAAGGCCAACGAGAAAATTGAGACGGTCCTTAACCAACCGGGCTGAGCTAATGATGGCGGGGAAGGATGTCTCACGAATAAGTTCTGCCAGTTCGTCTTGTTCTTCCTTTTTCAGGCCAGATAGGCTGGTAATGATTTCCTGTACCGAGTCCGGGTTCTCGCGTAGTGCCTGAGCCAGGAGAAAGAACGTGAACTTCCGGGATTTTGTGTCCGCGTCTTCGAACTTGGGCAAGTAGCTTTCCACGTTCACAGCAAGGATGTCGAAAACCTGGCGCTCTGCCTCCTCGATAGGATCGAGATGTGGTTTGTCGTCATAGGGGTAGATCTGCTCCTTCTTCCACCGCTCGACGATTTGGCCTTGCTCCTCAGCCATGCGACGGCGGAAGTGCTCCTTTATCTTCAACTTTGCCGGTTTGATGATGGCGTTAACATCGGGATGCAGGTCATCGAGAATCAGGTTGTTTCCTTTGTCCAATTCCCTGAAATGATCGCATTTGACGTATGCCGTGAATTGGAAACCGGGCGCACGAATTTGTTGGCCCGCCTCGACATCATGAAGGGCCACTCCACTCGCGTCGCAGAGGTGTATGATCCTCTTGGTGGGGACAGTCCATTCAATCACCGAGACCGCAACAGGTACTTTGGTGCCATCTTCGAGTTCGACATCGTCCAAAGGATAGTTCCCTTGGTGGCTCTGGACGGACTTGGGATCGACACGGATTCCGTTGTAGTCAATGGAAACTTCTGGGTATTGGCTGAGGTAAGCCGCAAAGAGACGCGCAATCTCCAAGTGGGCATCATCATCCACCAAGGACCTATAATTGCGGAACAGATTGCTGATAATTACTTCCGTGCCTGTGGCTGCGACGGCAGGCACTGGATTGGAGCTTTCAAAGTCGTCGAGGGCGGCGAAGCTGCCCGAAATCGAGTAGGAGTACGCGTTGCCGTTATCGCGGTAGGTTGTCTTCCACTCCACCAGAGCGCCCAACCCGAAAGCCTTGAAGCGCCCCTTGCCACTCTTCCCGTGCAAGGACCTTCCATTGACTCGACCTGCTATTCTCTTCCACGAATCACCCAAGTTCCCGAAGAGCGTTTCGACCTCAGCATACGGAATTCCAACCCCGAAATCCCGAACCCTGATCGTCTGCAATCCATTCATCTCGTTGATGTCCAGATTGATCTGGACCCTGTCTGATTGCGCATCCAAGCCGTTCCAAACAAGCTGGGCAATCGCGTCAAGAGGACGCTTCACTGTTGTCAGAGACTCAAGATGGTCCCGCTTGGCAACTATATGGATCTTGCTTATCTTGACCTACTTCCTAGACGTTCTTGGCAATTGCAATTGTGGGTGCAATTGTGGGGCAATTGTGGGGACACCTTACTTAACTCTTGTATTTGGCCTTGCCGCGTTACGTGATGCGGCATCCCCAGAACCGCTACTCGCGATATTTGTTTCATGCCGCTAATCTATCACGTAGCACGGGCACAGGCAAAAATTATTGAAGCTGGGTTGGAGGACATCATACTTAATTGTTGTAAACATGGTGTGCGACAGAATTGGGGCGTGGGTCGAGTAACGCTGGCGCTGTTTCCGGGGATGCGATATCTCGCGCCACCGTGCCGTTCGCCGTCTGCTCGATGACCGCATGACGCCGCGACACCTGAAGGTCGTCCAACTGCAATCCGCTGTCGGGATTGCGGCCGATCGTCAGTTTGCCCTCGATGGGGATGCGCTTGCCTTGAAGCGTTCCCGAAGTGATCACTACGTGTTCATCCGCCATGACGCCCAAACTCCCTTTTTCACCCTTTCGCAATATAGTATTACGTTTTCCGGCAGGCTTCCAGCGCTGTCTGATACCACGGAGAGAATCTTGCATCCCTCGTTTCCGCACATTTGTTTCCGTCACTATTGACACTTCGGGAAGGCATTGCTATTCTGGACGCGGACATTCGGCAATACTGCCGGACCGGACGGAAACGTTTTCTCCGCGGGGAATTCCCGCATATCGAAAGGAAAGGGAATCATGTCACTGAAACCCAAGGGATTCACGTTGATCGAATTGCTGGTGGTGATCGCCATTATCGGTATCCTGGCGGCGATTCTGTTGCCGGCGCTGGCGCGGGCGCGCGAGGCGGCGCGGCGTTCGAGTTGCGCGAACAACTTGAAACAGGTGGGGCTGGTCATCAAGATGTATTCGAACGAATCCGCGGGCGGGCGGTGGCCGCGTATGCAGGGCATGGACGTCTACTACGCCGACGGCGTGACCGGCATCGTGCCTAACTGCAACATGGCGGACCAGCCCGAATGCACCATGAGCGTGATGGATGTCTATCCCGAATACCTGACGGATTGGACCGTCCTGACGTGTCCTTCCGCGCCGGATTACAGCGAAGGCGTCGAAGAACATCTCTGTGAATTGTAGGGGAATTGTAGGGACACCTTACTTAACTCTTGTATTTGGCCTTGACGCGTTACGTGATGCGGCATCCCTAGAACCGCTACTCGCGATATTTGTTTCATGCCGCTAATCTATCACGTAGCACGGGCACAGGCAAAAATTATTGAAGCTGGGTTGGAGGACACCATACTTAATTGTTGTAAACATGGTGTGCGACAGAATTGGGGCGTGGGTCGAGTAACGCTGGCGCTGTTTCCGGGGATTCGATATCTCGCGGCGCCGCGCGGGCGATTCACAATTTCCCCCCAAATTCCCCAATTCCCTCACAATTCTCTTCAAAATTCCCCGAGGAGTGGGAGCGGCGAACGAAGAACAACTGACGCAATGAAACGGCACACGTCTTTCCGGCCAAGGATTGGCAGGAAAGACGTGTGCCCGCAATAACCGGCGCCGTCTACAATTCTCTGATGAAGACGTTCTTGAACCAGAGCGTGTTGCCGTGGTTCTGGAGCTCGATCTGGCCTGTCGGGTAGATCGGCTTGTCGCGTTCCCAGTAGTTTTCCATCGTCACGTTGTCCACTACCAACTCGCCGTTCAGGTGTACCGTGACCTTGTCGCCGACCATCTTGATGCGGAACGAGTTCCATTCCTTGACGGGTTTGTCGGCGCACTTACTCGGATTGCTGGGATTGATCTGGTTGTTGTAGAGGCCGCCGGAGCCGACGGGGTTGCCGGCGGGATCCCAGATTTGCACTTGCGGGGAACCGCGCAGATAGATGCCGCTGTCGCCCTTCTCGAGTATCTTCCAGTCCACCAGCATCTCGAAGTCCGCATAGTCGCGGTCCGTGCAGAGGCTGTCGCCGCCGCCGTCGAACACCAGCGCGCCGTCCTCGACTTTCCAGTGCGCGCGCATCCGCTCGTCGGCCTTGGCCTGTTCCTCGGCCAGTTTTTCGGGCGCCATCTCGGCGCGCGCCTTCGGATTCTCGACCAAGCCTTTCCAGCCGCGCAGATCGATGCCGTTGAACAGCGCGCGGAATCCTTCCGGCGGGACTACTTCGCCCATCAGCTCGGC
>JBAZRU010000620.1:0-4523 GCA_041662805.1 Candidatus Hydrogenedentales bacterium
GAGAAGCGGTAGCCGTACCGGTTCCAGTCCGCGCCCACTCCCGGCGGGACAAAGCCATACTCGGGGTTCTCGTTGGTATTGCCGCCCAAGGCTCTTGTCTTCGCGCGCTGGGCAACAATCCATTTACAGACGCGAGCGACTTCCGGCGACACGCCCTGTATCCACGCCGCGTCTCCGCTGAGCCGGGCGTGGCGTGCAAGCGTCCAAAGATGTTGGCCCGTTCCGACAACGGTATACCCCGTGGTAAGGAAACCCGCCGCGTTGTAGCGCGCGACGAAGTAATCCAAGGAGCGCTGGGCGTATTCGGTCTGTCCCATGAGGTCCATGCCAAGGATGACCGAGTGGGCTTCGCTTTCGAGCGGACCGTAGCGGTCCGACGCGATCCATGCCGCCACACGTTTCCCATCTTCCTCGCTGCGCGCCGCCATCAGGCAATGTACTTGCGCGGCGCGAAGCACGTCGTTCAACAGCGCGTCGGGAGTCGCAATATCGATTGCGCCGTCGAGCGCCTTGACCCAATATGCGCGAAGGGACTCCTGTGCGTCCGCAGGTGCCGCCGCTTGCAGATACGCATCCGCGGGCAGATCCCACAAGGGAATGGTAATCGTAGCGGAGACTTTCTGACCTGCATTCAGAGAGCCGGTCAACGAGACGGAGCTTTCCGCCACCCCGCAAATGAGTGGGGTCGCGCCGCGCATGTCGGCGAAAAAGTAGGTGGCTCCATCGATGGAGGCGATTGCCCCTTCAGGCACGGCGGTTACAGCGTGCGGGTTGGCGCCCGCACGTCCGCCAAACGACAACTGCACCGCGCCCGCCGAGGCGCCGGTATTTTCGATCTTAATACGCGACACACACAGCGGTTTCGTGAAGATCCAATTCGCGGCAGACGTCACGGCTTCGCCGCCGGGGATCACGCATGTGGTCTGGCGGTACACGACGTCCCCGTCGGAGAATGTCGACATCGGAGCGGGAAGCCAGCCGCCGATCAGTTTCCGTTCACGCGCTTTGTCGGGCTTTACCCCAAATTGAAACCCAATGTGGTGCGAGGGCACGAGTGCGCTATTCTTGTCGGGCGATGCCCCACGCGGCTGATACTGGATCACCCCTTCGCGTTCGATCACGACTTTTCGATTGTCGCATGCCAAGGACACGAGCATCGGCCCAAGGTTTTGAACAGGGTTGTGCGTCACGGCCAGAGCCTGCTGCAACGTCTGGTCGGGCATCGTACGGACCTGCTCCAGCACGGTCTTCTTTGTCGCAACGCGCGCGGCGAATTCTGAAATGGTGGTCGCGTCGTCCGCTTTGATGGCGAAAAGACCAAGGTCGCGCACGTACACAGGGCCGCGTTCAAGCACGTCGCCGATGGCAATGCCGCTATCGCCGCGCGGACCATGCACGCGCACTACCGTGCGGTTGGTCTTCAAGCCAAAAGCCTTCGCATACTGCACGTTCAACACGCTGGGCGCGCCGGGCGCCCACGCGACTTTCGCGGTGGGTTGACCGTTGGCGTCAACCAACCAGCCGTTGTACGCTTCCACAGTCGACGGAGAATCGCTCGCTGGGCCTTCATACTCAAGCCGAATCGATGTGGTGGACCAATGGCCGCGAGAGAACGCATTCAACTCGGCGATCGGAGCGGTCGCGAGTTCCATGGGCAGGATCCAACGGATCTTGTCGATCCCATTGACGGGAAAGCCGGGGTTCGCTTTCTGGAGGATCTTCAGACGCGCCGTCGCGCCGTCCACGGCGACCGTTCCTTGCAGGGGTTTCCAAGCGCCCTGCCAGGGAGATTCGCCTGCCCAATATTCGGCGCGGACTTTGGCCGCGTCCGCGGCATTCGGGGCCGCGCACCACGCGATGCCAATCTCGCGAACAATTCGCGGCTCGGCCCACTGCAGTCCGATGCACGCGACGTCGCCGTAGGCCACCGCGGTACGGATGCCGCTGACAGGAAGAACAGCCGTCTCCATTTTGAGATCTTCGGCGGGGAATTCTTCAACGCGTTTCGCGCTCGTACCCTCGACGCGGTGCGGGTCGCAGGTGATCACGCGCGCAAACGGCGCGATGTCGAATGGCTCGGCCTGAGCCGCGGGCCCCTTTGCGCCCGAGGTAACAAGCCGCGCGTTGGCCCAATTGGCGCAATCGCACGTTATTCCGTCGCCAGCATCGGTCGTCACCAAGCGCAGTTCGAAGCCTCCCGCGCATGCCACTTCGACGTGCTTTGCTTCATCCGCCTCTCTCATCACGCCACTGTCGAATCGCTTTTCTCCATCGACGAAGACTTGAAAGACAACGGATGCCGCGCCGTTGTCTTGCCACTGGGCTCCCACATCGGCAAGAAACTTGTCGTAGCAGCCATTGAGGTCAACCACGATTTCGCCGGGGGCATGATGCCCAAGGCCCTTATCATAGGGCGTGTCCTTGATGCGCAACGGCATGGCGGCCCGCCCATCGAGCGGATTTACGGCCGTGTCGATTCCCAAGCCGCCCCAGCCTTGCTGCACCGACACCACGGCGTCGTCGAGCGAGTCGCTCAGGAACAGGCTGACTTCTTCTCCGGGCGCGGTCAGTGCCGCTATCGCGGCGACTGCGGCGCAGAGACCGAATCGCCAAATGCTCATGTATCCGCGAGTCATACGTGCACCCCTCTTTCTTCACTGGTATCTCTCTTGAGAAATTCTGCTTTCAGTCTGAAATTTCGCAGCACCTACGGAGTGTCCTCATGCCCAAAAGGAACAAGCTCGCCGCGCCGTAGCGATTCAAGCGCTTTGCGCACCGTAGCATTTTCGGGATCCAATCGCAGCGCCGACTCCAATTGCTTTCGCGCCTCCAGGGTCTCCCCCTGCATCGCCTTGACCACCGCAAGCATATACCGCGCATGCACATCGCGTGGGCTCAACTCTACGGCCTTCTCCAAGCTCACCGACGCCTTTCCGGGGTTGCCCTTTAGCATGTATGCAACGCCCAAGTTCGAATGCGTCGTGGACTCTTCGGGATCAAGCAGGATCGCCTTCTCGTACTCGACAATAGCAAGGTCCACCTGCCCCATCATGCGGTATGCAGCACCCAAATTGGAATAGACCTCGGGCGCCTTCGGCCAAATGCGCCGCGCCTCGTTCAAGTGCTCCACCGCGCTTTCCGGGCGATTCTGGTGCAGATAGGTCACCGCAAGATGAATGTGCGCGGGGGCATTGTCCGGCACGGCACGAATCGCATGGCGGAATAGGGTCTCGCTGGTGCGCCAGATACCGGTCTGGACGCAGGTCGTTATCGCGAGCGCCGCGATGAGTAGGCATGCACCACAGACCGTCGCGACACGCTGCCAACGCACCGGACCGGAAAACTCGCAGAGTGCCCACACCGCCAACACGAAGATGCCCACAAGCGGAATGTACGTGTAGCGGTCGGCCATCGCCATGTAGCCAATGGGGATGAAGCCGGCCACGGGGATCAGCGTTATCAAATACCACGACCACCCGGCGAGCACATACGGCGCGCGGCGCACCGCGAGAACCGCAATGACAGTGAAAAGCAACAGCACCGCGCACGCCGCCGCGACTTGCCCGACTGGGAGCGATTCAAGCGGCCGGGGATATATTGGCGAAAGATTGAACGGCCACACCGTCTTTCCAAGATACAAGCAATAGGCGACAACCGCATTCGACACCCTATCGTAGGCGGTCATCGCGTTCGACGCCTCCATCGCGCCGCCTTGCCGCTGAACCCAAATCGTGATCAACGACGACAGAAGGCTCATGAAGAGCAGAGGACATTTCTCAAGCAACAATCTGGAAAACCGCTCGGAGGCGGTCCGTTTCAACGGCCAGAAGTCGAGCAACAGCAAGGTAAGGGGCAACGTCACGAGCATGGGCTTCGACATCAGTCCCGCCGCGAACAGCAGGACGACACACATATACCGGAGCACAGAGCGCTTCTCCATGAAACGCAGATAGGCCAGTGTCGTCAAGAACCAAAGCAGCGTGCTCAGTACGTCCTTGCGTTCCGAGACCCATGCCACCGACTCGACGTGTAGCGGATGCAGGGCAAACAGCGCTGCGACAAACGCGCTCCTGCCGGTGAAGCCCGTCATGCGCCGGACAAGATAGAAGAGCACCAGGGTGTTTGCGATGTGCAGCCCCAGATTGACGAGATGCGGGCCTGCCGGGTCCAGCCCGAAGAGTTCAGTATCCACCATGTGAGAAAGCCAGGTAAGCGGATGCCAGTTGGCCGCATACCCCTGCGTGAACGCCCACACCACGCCATACCAACTCAATCCTTGCTTCACAACGGAATTGTTGGTGATGTAGAAGTCGTCGTCAAAGAGCACAAACTCAAAGAAGGACACTCTGCAATAAGCCGCAGCGGTCAGGGCAACCAACAGACACGCATACAGCCACGGCAGAAGGCGGGACGGATACGCCTTGGATGTTGCGTCGCCGTCCAATTCTGTTCGCCCTTTCCGGGAACAACACCTTGAGCGCCTGATACTCCGGCGATCGTTCGATGAGCACCTCGATCGCCAC
>JBAZRU010000621.1:0-4510 GCA_041662805.1 Candidatus Hydrogenedentales bacterium
AAAGGACAGAAGGGAAGAAGAAGCCCGCGTCAAAGTAGACTCGCAGGCTAGGAAGAACACAGAGAATGCGGGGTCACGCGTTTTCGCGGGGTGAGACCAGGTTGTAGTCGGCGATCTTCTTGCGCAGGGTGGTGGGGGAGATGTCGAGCATGTTGGCGGTGTGGGTGATGTTCCAGCCGGTGGCGTAGAGCGCGGCTTCGACGTGGTCGCGCTCGGCGTCGCGTAGAGTCTTCACGATGCCGCTGGGAGGTTTCGCGGGGGTTCCACGCCCGATGGACGCGGCGACGCTGTCGTCGGAGATGATGCCGCCGCGGGTGAGGAGCATGGCGCGGGTGAGCACGTTTTGCAGCTCGCGAATGTTGCCGGGCCAGTCGTAAGCCTGCAGGCGGTGAACGGCCTTATCTTCAATGCCGGAGACGGCAATGTGGAGTTCGCGGCTGATACGGGTGAGCGCGTGTTCGGCAAGCTGGGGAATGTCGCTGCGGCGCTCGCGAAGTGGCGGCACGCGAACCGTGGCCACGGCGAGGCGGTAGTACAAATCCTCGCGGAACGCGCCGGCGTTGACCATGGACTCGATGTCGCGATGCGTGGCGGCGACGATGCGCGCGCGCAGTTGAATGCTCTTCACGCTGCCCACGCGCTCGAACGCGCGCTCCTGCAACGCGCGAAGGAGCTTGGCCTGCAAGTCGATCGCCATGTCGCCAATTTCATCGAAGAAGATGGTGCCGTCGCCGGCCAATTCGAGGCGACCGGCCTTGTCGGCATCGGCGCCGGTGAAGGCGCCTTTGGCGTGGCCGAACAACTCGCTTTCCATGAGGGTCGGCACGACGGAGGAGCAATTGAGCGCGACGAACGGTTGGCGTGGACGTCCGGCTTCGTGCAGGGCGCGGGCGACCAGCTCTTTGCCCGTGCCGGTTTCGCCCAGGATGACTACGGGAATGCTAGTCGCGCTGAGCACGCCAATCTGTTTGATGACGCAAATGATATCGGGATGCGCCCCGATGATCTCGTGCTTGGGACTATCGTCCGGGGAAATCTCGGAGACGGCTTTGCGCGGCGTGGAGCGCAAGTGTTGACCGGCCTTTTCCGCGGTCAGCAACACGGCGTCCAGATCGAGCGGCTTGCGAATGTAGTCGAATGCGCCCAAGCGGACGGCCTCGATGGTGGCCTTCATATCCTGGGTGCCGGTGATCATCACGGCGAGACAGGGCAAGGCATGCTCCTGGATGTGGCGCAACACTTCCAAGCCGGACTTGTCGGGTAGTTTCAGATCGACGAACGCCAGGTCCGGCGCGCCTTGTTTGAGTTGGGCCAGGCCGTCGGAGACTGTGTGCACGCACGTGACGGTGTGGCCTTGCCGTTCGAGGTGAATCTGCAACGACCGGCACAAGGCCTGGTCGTCGTCTATCGCGAGCACTCGCACTAGTCCTCCCCTCCATGGACCGGAAGGGTCATGGTAAAGACCGCGCCGCCCGACGCGAGATTGCTGGTCGTCACGGTGCCTCCGTGGAGGTCGACGATCTTCTTCACGTTTGCCAGGCCAAGGCCCGCCCCGTTGGGTTTTGTCGTGAAGAACGGCTTGAAGATACGGTCGGCGGCCGCTTCGGAGAGGCCTGGCCCCTGGTCTTGGACGAAGACGCTTGCCTTCTCGGACCACAACGTTTCTCGCGAGCAGCCGAGGATGATGTTCGAATCCTCGGGAGACGCCTGGATGGCATTCGCCAGGAGATTGGTCAGGGCGCGGCACATCAACTCGGGGTCGACGTTCAATCGCGCTTTGAGGAGCTGATCGTCCAGCGCGATATGGATGTGCTTGGCGCGGGCCTGTTCTTGGACGACGGCGATGGCGGCGTCGGCGAGTTCGCGGAACTTCTTCGGTTGGCGATTGACGTCCACGGGCCGGCCGTACTGCAAAAGATCGTCGAGCATGCCTTCCAGGCGCTTTACTTGGGCGTCTGCAATATCCGCCAGCTCGCGGCCCGAGGGTATCTGGTCGAGGTCGTGGCGCAGACCCTGGATATTCATCTTGATCGAAGAAAGGGGATTGCGCATTTCGTGCACGATGCTTGAACTCAGTTCGCCGACCGACGCCAGCGTCGCGGTTCGGACCAACTGCTCCTGCTTCTCTTTGAGTTCGTTGAGCATTTGATTGACGGCGACGCGCACGGCCTCGGCCTCGGAGCCATCCATGGGGGGGACGCGCTCATCGACATTACCCGCGCTGATGTGATGGGCGACGAGCGCCAATTGCCGCAGGGGCGCACCGAGACGGCGCGAAATCCACAGGGCGAGAAAGACCAACACGACGAGGGTAATCGACCCGGTGATCACGGTGCGGTGCAGCAAGACACGCAGCCACGCGGTGGCTTCGACAAAGTCGAGTTCGACGACCAAGGTCCACGGTGTGCGGGCAACCGCCTCGGCGGCACTCCACTTCGTCGCGTCTCGAAACTCGTGGCGTCCGTCGCCGACCGCGGCATCGGGTAGATCGACCGCCGTCGAGAGTCGCTTGACTCGGCGTCCGTTCACGGCATCCGTGCCCACGAGAACGGTCTTGTCGGCGGCAATCAAGTACGCGCCGGGCCGCTTGGCTCTGGACAGAGGTTCGAGCAAGAGCGGCTCTACCGAGCGAGTCAGGTTGAGGGTTGCGCTGATGGCGCCGATGTCCTTGCCCTGGGCATTGCGCAGCACGCGCAACATCGGGACGGTCGTTGAATTGTCGAGAGAAATGCGCGGAACGCCAAACCAGATCAATTCGCCACTCTGCATGTCGGCGCGTTTCTCGGGGATAACCGGGGTGTCCTTCTTCACGCTGGCGTGCTTGACGCTGGCGATTGTGTTCAAGGCCCCGTCGTACACGGAGATGCTGTCGTACGCATCGACCCGGCTGACAATGCCGCGGAGCATGGCCGTCACCTCGGCATCGATTTCTTCTTCACTGAGTTGGGAGAAGTGCGCGCAGCACCGAGCCACGGAAGGAGACGACGCGAGGATGTCCAGCTCGCTGAAGCGCTGATTCGCCCACGTTTCGAGGAGCGCGCGGCGGGAATCGAGTTGTGACAGCAACTGATCGTGGGTCTTGTCCATGATGGCCTGCATGCCGCAGTGATAGCCCTGGGCTGCCATGATGACCAGAGGCAAGAGGGATACGAGCAGCATCCACCCGAGCACGCGGCGGGTAAGGTCGCCGAATCCATGCTGCCAGGGCAACCCTTCATTCTCGGCATTGTCTTCGGATATCCGAGTCACTTCCTGAGCTCCTCCTTGTTTGAGAGCGCATTCTACCAGAGTAGGCAGCGCGGGTGGGTGCGGGGATGTCTGCGATTCGCGATGAAGCAGCGCGAGCCGCCACCGGAATGTCCGATGGCGGCTCGGCTAAGGACAAGATATCGAGCGACCGAGCTACATGTGGGTTCCGTTGAGCATGTGGTTTGCTTTGTGGAAAGCAAGCCCCGCCGTGTTGAGTGGAAACTCGCCGGTACCGCTAAGCCACCTGGTGAAGCCGACGTGCCCGTCCATGTACAGGACGTTGGCTCCGCCGGGGACATGGTTGAACATCTTGGCCCCGGAGGCAATGGCATCCCACATGACTGCGAGCTGCGACTGCGCGACGCTGTCCGCGGCGGGGTTGTTGATATCGGAGATGAAGAACCGCTCGATGCCTTCGCGAAGGCGGTAAACGACTTCGAAGCCGTTGAGCGGCATCGCGAGATCCCAGTCGCTATCGGCGCATTCATGGGCCGCTTCCGTGCTCATTTCCCACTCCATGGCGTACGCATCGATGTTGTTCATCAGGTGCATGGTGCTGGGGAGTTGCGTCATCGCATCGGGCAAGGCCCAACCGAGATAGGAATAGGGCACCGCGCCGGTGACCTCGCACGGCTCGACGATTCCGTTGCCCGTGAGCACATCGCCGAGGGGCGACATTTCCAGCATCATCGCCATGCCTACGGGGCTGTTGTTGGGGCGGATGTCCCACAACTCTTCGGGAGTCCCCACGGAGACGCCGCTGGGGCAGATCAGCACGGCAAGGTCGGTGAGGTATTCCGGGTACAGGCACGTGACATCGGCCATTTGGTCGAACAGGACGGGGTCGCCGTTGCATCGTGTAGCCCGTATCGGCGGAAACTTCGCGCCGGTACTCTCTCCCGCGTACATCTTGTACACGACGCCCATTTGTTTCAGGTTGTTTTGGCAGCTTGCCCGGCGGGCTGCTTCCCGGGCGCGCGCCAGGGCCGGCAGCAAGATTGCGGCCAGAACGCCGATAATGGCAATGACCACAAGGAGTTCGATCAACGTAAATCCACTGCGTTTCACAAAAAGCACTCCTATGTAATCCAGACACGAAGAGTCCGGGTCTGGAGACTCGTTATGACAGACCTATAGCGTTAGGGGAGTGGGATATCGGTCGCCCCGCCCGGCTCGGAGAACTAGCGCCTCAATGGCCGACGGTATCAGGCGGATGCGTGCGGGGGGTCCCTGGGGCGTGAGAGGTTGCCGACTTCAGGGG
>JBAZRU010000622.1:0-4505 GCA_041662805.1 Candidatus Hydrogenedentales bacterium
GCCTGTTCTCTGCGCGGGCGCCGTAACGACGCTGCTTTGCGTTATGGCTGTATCGACGCTAAGCGTATGGACATCGCTCGTGGCCCAGTCGACGCGCACCGCCATTTCATTATCCATGCTGGTCACCCTGCTGTATTTGTTCGTGCCCGCGGCGCTGCTTCGAGCGATTCCATCCATTATTGGCCACTGGGAGACCCCGCCAATCGTGAACCAGGCAGCACTTCTACTTTCGCCGGCCCTGGGTGTGTTTGCTTTCGTCGACTATGCCCAAATCCCCGTGCTGAAGCCCGGTCCTTGGATTGTGCATACTCTACTACATACGGTGCTACTATTTGTTCTGATCCACATTGCAAAGCGCGCACTGACGCGATGTTGGTTCAGGAGGGAAATCAAGCCAGGCTAATCGCGAAATTGAATAGGGAGAAACATGCGTAGGATACATTTGAACAGGAAAGGCGCCTGGACAATCTGCCTCGTCATGTGCTCAATGCTTGCGTGTCTTGCGCTTGTCGATGTCACAGGATGCGCTAAGCAAAGTCAACCCGAAGTGGTCGTCTATACCGCGCTCGACGAAATGTTCTCGAAACCTATCCTCGACGCGTTCGAGAAGAAGACAGGCATCAAGGCCTTGCCCGTGTTCGACACGGAAGCATCGAAAACCACCGGCCTCGTGAGCCGCATCGTAGCGGAAAAGGATCGCCCGCGCGCGGACGTGTTCTGGAACAACGAGATTGTGCAGACGATCCTGCTGAAGCAGAAAGGCTTGCTCGCGCCTTATCACTCCCCTTCTGCGGACGCCATCCCCGCCGCATTCAAAGATCCCGACTTCTACTGGACCGGTCTTGCGGCGCGCGGGCGCGTGCTGATCTACAACACCGACACTACAACGGAGCCGCCGAAGTCGATTCGCGACTTTCTCAAACCCGAGTGGCACGGCAAAGCAGCCATCGCAAAACCGTTGTTCGGCACGACTGCCGCGCACGCCGCCGTGCTCTTCGCCGCATGGGGCGACGTTGAAGCCAAGGCCTATTTCAAGGGGCTTCTGGCGAACAACGTCGCGGTCCTCGCGGGCAATGCGACCGTTCGCGACATGGTGGCCAACGGCGAGTACGCTGCCGGCTTGACCGACACCGACGATGCCAACGGCGCGGTGCTCGACGGCAAACCCGCGAAGTGGGTGTTCCCGGATCAGGAAGAAGGCGGCATCGGCGTGCTCATCATCCCCAACACCGTGGCCATCGTGAAAGACGCGCCGCATCCCGAGTCGGCTCAGAAACTCATCGACTTCTTGCTGAGCCCCGAAGTGGAGGAAGCCCTGGCAAGGTCGCGGTCGCTCCAAATCCCCCTCAACCCTGACGTAAAGGTGCCCGAAGGCGTCCCGACTCTTGCCAGCATCCGCCCCATGGCCGTCGACTTTGCGAAAGCAGCCGCCGAATTCGAGAAGGCCGCCGAGTTCATCAAGGCCGAGTTCTTAAAATGATCCAAGGTCCGCGATGCACACGTACGATGTTCGCGCTCGCGGCGCTCGCCGCGTTCGCGGTTGTCGTGCTCTTGCCCGTCGCATGCGTGCTGGCGAAGGCGTTGTTTGAGGATTCCGGCGCGTACGCTAACGTGCTGCTGGATTCGCGCCAGTGGGGACTCTTGCGCAACAGCCTGCTTCTCGCGGGGGGCACCTCCGCGTTGGCGGGAATCGCCGGTGCCTCGGCAGCCATCGCGCTCACACGTGTTCCCGCGCCGTGGCGCGCCGTGTTGACCGGCCTCCTCGCTATTCCAGTTCTCGTGCCGCCGCACATCGCCGCTATCGCCTGGGTCGATCTCCTCGGACGCAATGGCATCTTTGTCGTGCAATTCAGCGGACTCAACACCAAGGCCCTCACGTGGCCGGGCATGTTCCACATGAGCGGAGTCATCTGGGCGCTCGGCATTTCGTGGTACCCCATTGTCATGGCCGCCACGCTGGCCGCGCTTAATCGTTTCGACGGGCGTCTGCTCGAAGCGGCTCGCCTCGCGGGCCAACATCGGCGCGCGTTTCACGGCATCATGCTTCCACTGCTCCTTCCTGGGATTTCCACAGGCATGCTGCTCGTCTTCGTGTACACGCTCGTGAGTTTCGCGGTTCCCTCGCTCCTGCAAGTCAACACCTATCCCGTCGAAATCAATGCACTGAGCGCCGTCTTCGACTACGCTGGAGCCACCATACAGGCGCTACCTCTCGCCGCGCTTTGCGCCCTCGCAGGAATCCTTTGGGCAGTCTACGTGCGTCCGCGCCACGCATGGCTTTCGGGCCGCGCGCGCGCCCTGCCTGCGCCTGCCAACCGCGTGTCGCAAATGATCGGTGTGGCCTATTGCATTCTCATACTATTCGTGGCCATCGTTCTTCCCCTTGGTGTGACCATGCTACGCGCGTTGCCATTGAGGACCTTCTACGATGTGTGGGTCACGGCCCAGAAAGAGTTGCTCACAAGTGTGTTCGTGTCGATCGCGACTGCGACCCTTGCAGCGGCATTGGCGTTCCTGCTGGCAACCACCCTGCGCCGCCGCGCCTCCGGGGCCGCGCTCGCGCTCAGTGTCCTGCCTCTCGGCATCACAGGCGGCGCACTCGGGCTTGGCCTGATTGCACTGTGGAATCACCATGGCCCCGCAGGCTGGGTATACGACAGTCTCGCCATCGTCGTCGTGGGGTGCGCGGCTCGCTTCTTCATCTTCGCCTACGCCGGCATGCTGGCGGGAACTCGCCGTCTCGATCCGCGTCTCGACGAAGCAGCCGCAGTTGCGGGCTTGACGTGGTGCAGCCGCACCACCGGCATTGCGCTCCCGCTCCTCTCCCCCTACCTTGCGGCCGTGTGGGGATTGGTCTTCGTGCTTACCATGGGCGAGGTCGACACGAGCGTGCTCGTCTGTCCGCCCGGCGAGACCACGCTTTCCATTCGCCTGTTCAGCCTCATGCACTACGGTCCGGATTCCTATGTCGCCGCACTAAGCCTGCTGACCGTCGCCCTGGTCATAGGCATGACGGCCTGCGCGGCCTTCGGATACAGCAGATTGAAAGCGTGGACCCATGCCAGACATTGAACTGCGCGACATCGTAAAACGATTCGGCGAAACCCTCGTACTCGACCATGTGTCGTTGCGCGCCGGACATGGTGCCGGTCTCGGCCTCTTCGGCCCATCCGGCATAGGCAAGACCACAATTCTACGAATCATCGCGGGACTTGAACGTCCAGACAGCGGAAAGGTGGTTGTTGGCAGAAACGAAGTCCGTCCCGGATGGTGCGAAGCGCGCCGCGACGCCCACGCAGTGGGCATGGTGTTTCAAGACCTCGCGCTGTGGCCCCACATGCGCGCCGAGCGGCACCTGGAATTCGTCCTGCGAGGCAGCGGACTAAGCCGCCGCGAACGCATTGCGCGCGCCCATGCCACGCTCGAGTTTTGCGGACTCAGCGACAAGCGCCGCGCCTATCCCGCCACGCTTTCGGGCGGCGAACAACAGCGCCTCGCCTTCGCACGCGCCCTCGTGACCGACCCAGGCATCCTGCTTCTCGACGAACCCTTCGCCAACCTCGACGACACGCTCCGCACCCGATTCATCGAAGAACTCACCCGCCGAAAGTACACGCAGGGCGCCACCCTCGTCATCTCATCGCACGACCGCGCCGACTTCACACCGCTGACTGACGATGTGCATGAAATGTGCCGCCGCGCCTAAGGACGGCCACATCTCTCCACTTATAAGACTTATAGGACTTATAGGACTTATAGGACTTATATGTCCTATCTCACCAACCCCCAAACCCCCAACCCCCAACCCCTACTCCGCTTTCGCCACCACGGGCTTCGGTCCCGGCCGTTCATTTCGGTTGATGTAGTCGGGCCACAGCGGACAATTCAGATCGATCCACGTCTTCACTCGCAGCATCTCGTCACGCGATAGCTCCACGTCGTGATGCCCCGCGTTCAGCACTTCCCACAGCTTGCTCTTGAGCGTTCCGAGCGATAACGGTTGGATCTTCTCGCAGCCTCCGGCGTTCCACTGCATGTCGGCGTAATGCACATACCCCTTGGAAATCAGCGTGCGGTACGACTCCGGCACCTTGTCCTCGCCAAGCACGCCGCGCAGATCGACGCCCATCTTGTTCTTCTCGTCGTGGCATTGGACGCACTTCGCGTCGAGTACGGGTTGCACGACCTTCTCGAACGAAAACGCCTCGCCTTCCCACTCTGCCTTCACAGGGTCGACAGGTCCCCTGGCAAGCAATCGGCTCGTGTTGGCGGGGGCCAACTCGCGATGCTCATGACAACCGATACAGCTTCGGCGTTCACCCGGCTGCAACTGCACCACGCTCCGCATACGCTGGAGTTCGTTGAAGTTTTCGTCGAGCGCTTCGAAATACAACACCTTACCCGCGGGCGCTTTGAAGTGGGCTGACCCATCTTCTTCCACGGGCACAATGCCGTGCGGCGCTTTGGCCACATAGGTCGGCCAGCCGTATGGGCCATATACCTTG
>JBAZRU010000623.1:0-4495 GCA_041662805.1 Candidatus Hydrogenedentales bacterium
GTTGCCGACATGCCGAACGCCACGCGCTCCGTTATTCAGCTCATCGGCTCCGGACAAATGGGCATCATCGAACTAGGCATCCTCATGGTGCTTATCGTGGCCATCGTGGCCGGCGTTATCGTCGTCACTACGGGCGTGCGTCGTGTCCCCGTGCAGTATCCCCGGCAGATGAAGGGGAGAAGAATGACCACGGGCGGGCGGAACTACCTGCCGCTTCGCGTCAACCAGGCGGGCGTAATCCCCATTATTTTCGCGAGTTCGCTTCTCATGCTTCCGAGCATGCTTGCCGGAGTCATTCAGGACACCCGCGTGGAGAGCTGGTACCGCTATCTTTTCCAGGACAACCGATACGTTTACGATTCCCTCTATGCAGGGTTGATCATCTTCTTCTCCTTCTTCTATACGGCGATTACGTTCAACCCCATCGAGATGGCCGAGAACATGAAAAAATATGGTGGCGTCATCATGGGCGTCCGCCCCGGAAAGGCCACCGCCGAGTACTTGAACCGCGTGATGACACGCATTACACTAGTAGGTTCTCTGTTTCTTGCGGCCGTTGCCTTGCTTCCGTAGATATTCTACGGATACGTTTCCGTAATTCCCCCAAGCGTTGGCAGGTTCTTTGGAGGAACGAGTTTGTTGATTCTGGTGGGTGTGGCGCTGGACACGGTCCGGCAGATTGAAACGCACCTTACCATGCGCAATTACGATGGTTTCATGAAGGGGCGCCGTGTTCGGTCCCGTCGCATGACATGATGTCGGACGCGTTGAGCGCCGGCCAACAGCAGGTGAATGAGGCGTGGGATTCCGAATCGTGCTATTGGGAGCGCCCGGCGCCGGAAAAGGAACACAGGCCCAGCGTATCGCGGCAAGTCGCGCGATACCTCATGTGTCCACCGGCGACATTTTCAGGGACCATCTGCAGCGGAATTCGGATCTCGCCCGCGAGATTGAGCCCTACATGGAGTCGGGTTCGCTGGTACCGGACGAGTTGACGTGCGCGATTGTGGCCCGCCGTTTGAGCGAGTCAGATTGCAGCCACGGTTATGTGTTGGACGGTTTTCCGCGCTCTCTGGAGCAGGCGGAAACCTTGGAGAGTCTTCTCGGGCAACGCGCCGAGAAGTTAGATGTGGCGTTTGACCTGGAAGTGTCCGACAAGGAAATTGTCGAGCGACTGACCGCGCGGCGGATGTGTCCGGTGTGCGGTGCGATTTACAATTTGAAGTATGACCCGCCGCGAGAAAGCGAAGACCGGTGCAGTCGAAATGGCTGCGCGGGAACGCTCATCCGGCGGCCAGACGATACGGCGGAAACGATCCGTCAGCGGCTCGCAATCTTTCACGAGACGACCGAGCCAATACGGAAGTTCTATGACGAGCGCGGAATTCTGAGAACGGTTGTCGCGGACAACTTGATGCCTGAAGCCGTGTTTGTGAAATTTGAAAGTATTTTGAACGCCATGCAAGCGGCCAGACGATCATGATTCCGATTCGCACAGAGCAGGAGATCGACATTCTCCGCGAGGCAAATCAAATCGTCGCGGCGGTGCTTGTCCGGTTGACCGAAATGGTTCAACCGGGCATGACCACCGGAGAGATGGATGCCGAAGGAGAGAAGCTGATCCGCGGTCTAGGCGGGGTGCCCTCGTTTTTGGGGTACCAAGCCTATCCCAAGAGCACCTGTATTTCTGTGGATGAGGAGATTGTGCACGGGATTCCTGGAAAGCGCAAGCTTCAGGAAGGGCAAATTGTCAGCATCGACGTGGGGGCATTCTATCGGGGATACCACGGAGATGCGGCCATCACCGTTGCGTGCGGGAAAGTCGATAGCCGCCGCCGCCGGTTGATGGAAGTGACCGACTTGGCTCTGGCGCGTGCAATCGGAGTGGCCTGCGCAGGGAATTACCTGGAGGCGATTGGAAGGGCCGTGGAAACCACGTGCAAAGCCGCCGGATTCAAGGTGGTGAGGTCCTTCGTCGGACATGGAATCGGTGAGGCATTGCATGAGGAACCGCAGGTCCCGAACTTTGTGACGGGAAAGCGGGGGCCTCAGCTCAAAGCAGGCATGGTACTGGCCATAGAACCCATGGTAAACATGGGGAAGCCGGACGCGCGGTTACTGCGTGATGGGTGGACTGCCGTGACGGCAGACGGGAAACCCAGTGCGCATTATGAGCACAGCATTGTGGTGCGTGAAGGCAGCGCGGAGATACTCTCCGCAACGCCAAAGCTTGTCTGGGGCCGGCAAACTGTACCCGCCGGCCCAAGCGAACCGCATGAGTGAGAATATAGTTTAACTTATGGACAAAGAAGCAGCCATCGAGGTCGAAGGGACGGTTGTTGAGCCGTTGCCGAATGCCATGTTCCGAGTAGAACTCAAGGGCGGGCATAGGGTATTGGCTCACATATCGGGAAAGATGCGGATGAATTTTATCCGGATTTTGCCCGGTGACCGTGTGAAACTCGAAATGTCGCCCTACGACCTGACGCGCGGGCGGATCACCTATCGATACAAGTGATCGATAGTCAGCGATCCGACGACGGGTATGCGACCGTCGGTGTCCAGGCATCGAAGGAGCATTGGAGCGGGAGAAACGGCCGCCGAAGTTGCGGCTTCCGGAGTGTAGCATGAAGGTCAGAGCGTCGATTAAGAAGATTTGCGAGAAGTGCAAAATCATCCGCCGGCACGGCCGCGTTCGGGTGATTTGTGAAAACCCGCGTCACAAGCAGCGCCAGGGCTAACGCCCCTTCGCAGGAGAACCAACTCGAATGGCACGCATAGTCGGTATAGACCTCCCCCGCGAGAAACGGGTCGAGGTGGGCATCCAGTACATCTACGGCATCGGCCCCGCGCGGGCGAAGTCCGTATTGAAAGAGGCGGGGGTAAACCCGGCAACGCGGGTTCGCGATCTCACGGACGAAGAAGTGAGCAAAATCACGACCACGATTACCGCGAAGTACGCCGTCGAAGGCGACCTGCGGCGCGAAGTCCACTCGAACATCAAGCGCCTAATGGACATTAACAGCTATCGTGGCCAACGCCACAAGCGCGGTCTGCCCGTGCGTGGACAGCGGACCCATACCAACGCGCGCACCCGTAAGGGACCGCGCGGCGCAACGATTAAGAAAAAGTAACACCGGGTCGGCCAGGGACTCATACAGCTATCAGGCAGTCTGAAACCGGCGCCTGAACCAGGAGGTTGGCAGCATTGGCTAAGGAAAAGAGGAAGGCGAAGGGCAAGAAGCGGCGCACAACATTAAATGTGACGTCGGGTGTTGCCCACATTCAGGCCACGTTCAACAATACCATCGTCTCGATCACGGACAGTCACGGAAACGTGATCTCGTGGTCCAGCGCGGGCCAAGTGGGATTCTCCGGATCCCGCAAAAGCACCGCGTTCGCTGCCCAGGTCGCCGCGGAAGCGGCCGCCCAGAAAGCGAAAGAGGTGGGCCTGCGCGAAGTCCGCGTGCATGTCAACGGGCCGGGAGCGGGCCGCGAATCCGCCATTCGCGCGATCCAGTCGACCGGACTCGACATCACTCTGATTCGCGACGTGACGCCGATCCCCCACAATGGGTGCCGGGCTCCAAAGCGACGCCGCGTGTAAGGGGCGACTACGGTTTCTCGAACACACCGTCCATGATTTAGGGGACAGGAAACGCAGGAATGAGGCCCCACCTCCGGGAGACGAACGGAACATGATAGCGAAAGAGTTTCTCATACCGAAGTACCTTAAGGTTGACGAAGGGGCGACGGGACAGTACGCGCGGTTCATCGTTGAACCGTTTGAACGCGGCTATGGCACGACCATCGGCAATTCGCTTCGCCGCGTCCTGCTGGCCTCGTTGCAAGGCTCGGCGGTTACCGCCATCAAGATCGAAGGCGCGCACCACGAGTTCTCGGGCCTGCCGGGCGTAAAGGAAGACGTGACCGACATCGTGCTCAATTTCAAACGATGCGAGATTCGCCTCAATCGCGATGAGCCGCTCATCTTCACGTTCAAGCACAAAGGCTTGGGCGAAGTTACCGTCGGCGAAATCTTCAAGGATCAGGACATTGAAGTGTTCAATCCGAACACGGTCATTTGCCATTGCACCGCCGCGTCCGCCGTGCTCGAAATGCAGATCAAAGTCGCCCGCGGCAGAGGCTACGTGACCGCCGACAATTTCGAGTTGGAGCACGCGCCCATAGGAACCATCTATCTGGACGCGAGCTTCTCGCCCGTGTCGCGCGTCAATTTCCAGGTTGAAGATGCGCGCGTGGGACAGCACACCGATTACGACCGCCTGGTTCTCGACATTTGGACGGACGGCTCCATCACGCCGGACAAGGCCCTTGAAGAAGCGGCCGGACTCCTGGTCGAGCACCTGAAGATCTTCGTTCAGCAGCACCGGGAAGACGATGAGGGCGCCGGTGGGGTGAGCATGGAAGATCCGGAGATGGTGCGCAAGATGTCGCGGTCCGTCGATGAGCTTGAATTGAGCGTGCGCTCGGC
>JBAZRU010000624.1:0-4477 GCA_041662805.1 Candidatus Hydrogenedentales bacterium
ACATTTCTCGCGAAGCAGTTCCATCATCGGGTGCCGTTTGTCTATCACGCGTGCGATGAGGCCAAGGGGACCATTGGATTCGTGCATGGCTTCAGCGTGCCGCCGGTGTATTACGATTCCTTTCTGCAGCGATTGGCGAAGAGCTACACGGTCGTTGCGCCTGAAATCGCGGGGATCAACCGGTATTTCCCGCAGCCGAAAACCATCGACGAGTACGCGGATATGTGCTTGGATTTTTTCGAGGAACTGCATTATTCGGATTGCGGCGGGTTCGAGGCGTTGAAGGGGTTCGAGCCGGAGATTTTGGTGGGGCATTCGCTCGGCGGGGCCATCGTGGCGGCGATGGCGGAAGACCTGAACGTGAAGGCGGTGGTGGCGATCAATCCGGTCATGCCGGTGGCGTATGGTCCGATTGAGATCATGATGCGGGGGCTGGGCGTGGGATTCGACGCGATGGGGAAGAAACGCACGGGGTTTCATCCCACGATGATTCCGGGGTATCTGGCGAATGTTGCGGTGGGGTTGCGGGCGACTCCGGTAATTCTGTCGGACATCTGCCGATACAAGTACGATCACAGCGACGGCAGCGCGTTGAAAGTAAGGCAGCCGACGCTGATTGTATTTTCCAAGAAGGACCAACTGTTCGGCAAAAGCCTCACGGAAGACACCGTCAAGCGCATTGAGCGTGTGTTCCGCGATTACGAGATCGTCACCAACAATTATCAGCACGATTATCCGCTGGAGCATGCACCGCATGCGGCGAAAGTGGTTCTGGATTGGTTGGAGGCGCGGGGGTAGGTTGGAGGCTCGCGGACGTTTCGCCGAAACGTCCCTACCGGGGTTGGTGCGGAAATGCACAACGTGATACGGTTACGGTGTGCAACTAAAGGGGGATTGCCGATGTCCATGCGTCGCGCCGGTGTCGTGTCTCAATCATTGCGTTCTCTGGCCGTCTTGTGTGTGTTCGCGGCGTGCGCCTTGTCCGGTTGGGGCGATGCGTTCGACACCCTGCGAAGCGATTTTGCGAACCCGCCGTTGCACTGGAAGTCGCGTCCGCTTTGGTTTTGGAATGCGCCGGAAACCGCGAGCGAGACGCGCGCGATCATGGAAGGGTCGAAGCGGCTGGGGTATTACGGATTCGGCATCTTGCCCGCGCACGACAAAGAGCAATTCATGTCCGAGGCGTTTCTCGACCGCTATGGGGAAGCGCTCGACGTGGCCGCTGAACTTGGGTTGAAGATGTGCTTGTACGATGAGTATTGGTTTCCGAGCGGGTCCGCGGGCGGGCAACTCGCCGCGAAGTATCCCGAGGCCCTCAGCAAGCGGCTGGACATGGTCGAAGTTGCGACGCAGGGGCCGGGCGAATTTTCGCATGCGCTGCCGGGGGGCGAGTTTATGGGCGCGGTGGCGATGCACACGGAGACGCGAGAACGCATCGACATCACGGGCCGCGCGGACGGCGAAGCGATTCGGTGGGAAGTCCCGCAGGGCGAGTGGCGAGTCATGTTGTTTTCGTGCGTGCCCGACGGGAGCGACGGCTTGGTGGATTATCTCGATCCCGAATCGGTGGGAAAGTTCATTTCGCTGACGTACGAGCGGTATTACGAGCGGTTTGCGAAGCATTTTGGCACGACGATCGATTCCGCGTTTTTCGATGAGCCGACGCTGTATCGCACGCTGGGCGCGCGCACGTGGACGCCGAAATTCAATGCGTTGTTCGAGCAGAAGTATGGATTCAGCCCCGTTCCGTATTACCCCGCGTTGTGGTGCGACATCGGACCCGATACGGCGGCGGCGCGCAACGCGCTTTTCGGGTTCCGCGCGCAACTCTATGCCGAGGGTTTTCCGAAGACGGTGAATGCGTGGTGCCGGGCGCACGGCATCCAGTTGACGGGGCACCACGATCAGGAGGAGATCGTGAATCCCACGGGTATTTGCGGCGACCTCATCAAGAGCTTCGAGCATCAGGACATTCCGGGCATCGATCAGATCGGAAAGTACGGACGCGCGTCGAAGGTCTACAAAGTCGTGTCGTCCGCATCGTACAACTACGACCGGCCCTTGGTGATGACGGAATGTTATGGCGCGATGGACAAGATGCCGGTTCCCAATCTCTATATGGAGGCCATCGATCAATTCGCAAAGGGCATCAACGTCATGATTCCCCACGCGGTTTGGTATGACGCCGAGCACATCCAATTCGATCCGGAGTTGTCGCATCGCACCGAGCCGTATGCGTCCGCGCTGCCTGCGTACAACGAGTTTATCGGGCGGCTCCAGTGCGCCCTGCAACGCGGACGCCACGTGGCGGACATCGCCGTGCTGTATCCCATCGCGACGCTTGAAGCGGGCTATTATTTTGGGACGAAGGGCAATCCGTATCTCGGTGGGCCGATCCCCGAGGAGGCCGATTACCTGGACGTGGGGGAGCAGCTTTCGTTGGAAGTTCGGCGCGATTTCACGTTTTTGCACCCGGAGGCGCTGCAAGCAAAATGCGCGATTGACGGCCCGCGCATCGTGCTTGAGAATGCGGTCAATCGCGAAGAGTACCGCGTGCTGATCCTGCCTGGGGCCACGACGATTGAATGGGAGGCGCTGCGCAAGGCGAAGGAGTTTTACGAGCGCGGGGGCAAGATCATCGCCACCACGCGCCTTCCCTATCGGTCCGCGGAATTTGGAAAAGACGCCGACGTGCGGCAGGCAGTCATCGATGTATTTGGCATCGATCCGGCGCAGCAGACCGGCAATCAACCAGACGGAGCCGCGCCGCAGTCCAACAACGCTGGCGGCATGGCGCGGTTTGTCGGCCAACCGACGGTGGAGAAACTCAAGGCGGCGCTCGATGAAATGCTTCCCAATGCCGACGTGAAGATTGAGACGGCTTCCGCGCCGGTGAACGGGAACCTGTCGTACATTCACAAGGTTGTCGAAGGTAGAGACGTGTATTTCATCGGCAATTCCGGCGATACCCCGCTTGAAATATCGCTGCAATTGCGCGGTAGCCTCACGTTGGAACTGTGGGATCCGCATACGGGCACTATGACGCCGGTCGACGGCGAGCACGCGCAAATCAACGGCGAAGACTGCACCCGCGTACGCGTCGCGTTGCCGCCGGTTCAAGCGCGCATGTTCGTGGGGAAGCAGTGAGGAATCAGGGAAAATCCACAGGAAGCGTTTCTGCGATTTGCGTAGCCTAAGCGTGCGTGAGGGAGAGGTTCGGGCTAGCCGCTAGACGAACTGGGGCCCCCAGAAATGACTTGTCGGATTCTCTGCAGCAGCCCCTGAGGCCTGTAAGGCTTTTGAATAAGTTCCATTCCCTTTTCGAGGACGAAGTTCGAATGCAACGAATCTTCGGCGTAGCCGCTGGCAAAGAGGGCAGGAATTCCTGGCTTGATACGTTGAATCTCGTCATAGGCGGCCCGGCCGCCCATGATTGGCATCACAATATCGAAAACGAGAAGGTCAATGGAATCGGGTCTCTCGCGAAACAAGGCAACCGCCTCGGCGCCATTTCGCGCGGGGATAACGGAGTAACCTGCTTCCTGGAGGATTTGAGTGGCCAGACTCCTGACCATGTCGTCGTCCTCGGCCAGTAGAATTGACTCCGTTCCTCCGATTGGTCTCTCTGGTGCTTCATTAAGACTTGATGGTGCAGGACAATCCACTTGGGGCAAGTACACGGTAAACGTGGTTCCCTGGCCCGGCTTGCTGCGCACGAGGATCGCGCCTTCATGTTGCCGAACAATACCATAGACAGTGGCCAAGCCAAGCCCAGTGCCTTTATCTCTGTCCTTGGTCGTGAAGAACGGCTCGAAGATGTGGCTGACCGTATCTTCGTCCATCCCGCATCCTGTATCGATAACCGCAATGACTGCATACGGGCCTGGCTTTAGATCCGGGCTGAGGCTACTGACATCCTCGTCGATGTGTGCGTTCGATGTCTCTACCGCCAGCGTTCCGTTCCCGCCGATGGCATCCCGTGCGTTCACACACAGGTTCATGAGTACCTGTTCTATCATGCCGCGATCGGCAAAGATGTTGCCTGTAGTTGGACCTGGCATGAACTCAAGTTGAATATGCTCTCCAATCACGCGCTGCAGCATCTTGAGAAAGTCCGCGATGAGGACGTTCAATTCAAGGAGCTCCGGGCGCATAATCTGTCTTCTGCTGAAGGTCAGAAGCTGGCTGACGAGAACTCTAGCGCGGTCACCGGCCCTCGCCACTTCGCGCAGTTCTTTGTAGATCGGATTGCTTCTCCCAATCTCTCCCGCGATGAGATGGACGTAGCCCAGCATTACCTGAAGCAGATTGTTGAAGTCGTGGGCAACGCCTCCGGCAAGCTGGCCGATGGCGTCCATTTTTTGAGCTTGTAGGAGTTGCTCTTCCAGCTTTGCTTGCTCCTCCATAGCCCGTTTTCGTAGAGTAATATCCCGGTCCATTCCCTGGTATCCAGTGAACACTCCCTCCGACTCGAATG
>JBAZRU010000625.1:0-4477 GCA_041662805.1 Candidatus Hydrogenedentales bacterium
GCACCGGCGCAGGGCCTAGCCACAGATCCCAATCCAGCGTCGTGGGCACGGGCGGCGTCTCGGTGGGGCGAATGCCGACAGGACTACTCCAACCGGCGTGACCCCATGGGTAATACGTGAGGTTGCACCAAGCCTCGACTTCCCGCACTTCGCCGATAACGCCCGCCTGGATCCATTCGCGGACCAACCGAATGCCCTCGCCGGAATGGCCTTGGATGCCCATCTGCGTGACGACGCCGGTCTCTTTCGCGATTTCCGCCAAGCGCCGCGCTTCGTACACCTCGTGAGTGAGAGGCTTCTGACAATAGACGTGCTTCTTCGCACGCATGCACGCCGCCGCGATGATCGCATGCGTGTGGTCCGGCGTCGCGATCACCACGGCGTCGATGTCAGTCTGCTTCGCGAGCATTTCGCGATAGTCTTTGTATCGCTTTGCATCCGGGAAGGCCTCGAACGCCTTCGCGGCATAGACCTCATCCACGTCGCACAAGGCCACGATGTTCTCGCCCGCGACATTGCGCAGGTTACTGCCGCCCATGCCGCCAACGCCGACCACAGCGATGTTCAGCTTCTCCTTCGGTGCTTGCGCCCGCGCTACGTGCGAAGCCCCCAGCGCCGCCGCTCCCGCAACGGCTGTGCGCGACAAGAAACTCCGGCGATTCATCGGTGTCAT
Organism: Candidatus Hydrogenedentales bacterium; assembly: GCA_041662805.1. Taxonomy (GTDB): domain Bacteria; phylum Hydrogenedentota; class Hydrogenedentia; order Hydrogenedentales; family SLHB01; genus JAIBAQ01. Next base: position 674 of record JBAZRU010000625.1, read on the forward strand.
GGATGCGACCTCCCCAGTTGGCGTTTACCCGCAACGCAGAGTATCCGCCGCCGCTCGTCGCGATGCAACAGAACGGAGTGAGTCCCATCCAGAACGAATCAACTCTCCTTCCACACGTACTCCACAGCCTCCATGACCTCCCGATACCCAATCCGCTCGTAGATGGCGTTCGACGTTGGATTCAGCTTGTCCGTGTACAACGCACACTGCGATTTGCCCCTGCTCAGCAGCAAACGGCTCAACCGTGCCACCAGCGCCGTCGCGTGCCCCCGACATCGGTACGCATCGGGCGTGTATACGCCCCCTATCGCATCGCAGTTGCGCGTCGTCCGCACCCGCGACGCCATGCACACCGGCCCCTCCAGTTCGAGCAGATACACGTCGCCCGCTTGGATTCGCGGCTCAAACGCCTTGCGGATTTCGGCCATATCCGCCGGAGGTATGCCGACGTCGACCCGAAACAAGCGGAGCCACTCGTACACCAACTCCTCGTCCGCTTTCGTTGCCTGTCGCATCACGCCTTGGTCGTGGCCGTCGTACTCCACACGGTTCAGCGCCAGAACCCGGACCTGACGGGTGGACCTCAATTCCAGACTACCGGTCCACTCGCGCGCAAAGACCGCCGCCGCGCCGGGCTCGCCCTTCACCCCCGCGAGCGCAGGCGCTTCGTGGCGTACCCATCGCGCCAACGTGACGACATCGTCCTCCGTCATGCGCCCTGTCCGCGCAATAATAAGATTGGTGTGATTCAGCGGACTCGACACCAACGCCGCCACGCGTATCTCGCCCTGCTCCACCCCGGCAACAAGGAACGCCTCTTCCGGGGTCTCGGTTCTCACCATCCACTCGGCAAGCCCCAAAACCAAATTGTTGTGCGGCTCAAAGGCGTACAGCGCCGGACCCACCACCTCCAAGAAGGCCCCTGCATCCGAAAAACGTTTGAAATCTAGTCCCATCGGACTCCCCCCTGTGCGCATATGGTTATATTGCACAGCTTTATGCGTATCCGCCCAATGGAGCAAATGCAGCCAACGCTATGCAGGGCCGATGGCTAGTGAGACAAGCGACAACGCAGTACATTCGTAGGGATTGCGGAAGATCCTTGAAAACTGTCATGTGAGCTTTCAATTTTCAAGGATCTTTGCGACTCTCAATTCGGATTTCGAGACCAGATTCGCGCGTACAACAAATCCCAATCCCGACTTCTTCAGAAGCTCTCGGTCTCATCACTCTTGGCCTCCAAATCCTATTCGTGCTTCGCTGTCTTCCGTGTTCCGCGTGGTTCGCGTGCTCCGTGGTGATAATCAGCACATTCGGATTGCAACCACATTTCAGACTCGAGGTTGTCCGGATAGTGCACTTGAACAAGCCCATACATCGGGTCATGATGGTGTCCGCGTTCGCATTGCACGGAAGGAAAACTTCGCTATTCCGAATCCGTATATGGATCAATTTGTGGAACAGAACACCCTGGGGGTCGCCATGAACAAACTTCGCAATCTCGGTATCGTCGCACTCATGCTCTTGACCGGCGCGTGCGCCACGATGAAACCTGCCGCGCCACCTAAGGCCGCCGCCAAGCCCGAAACTTGTGTGCCTGCGCCGCGCAAGGACGACGGCTGGGTGAAACGCCAAGCGTCGTTCAACGAACGCGTGAAGCAGGGTAACGTCGATCTACTCTTCATCGGCGACAGCATCACCCAGGGTTGGGAAGGCGCAGGCAAGGCGACGTGGGACAAGTACTACGCCGGGCGTAACGGGGTGAATCTGGGCATCGGCGGCGACCGCACGCAGCACGTCCTGTATCGTCTCGACAACGGCAACGTCGAAGGCATCTCGCCCAAGCTCGCCGTGTTGATGATCGGCACCAATAACATCACGCGCAATACGCCTGAGGAGATCGCTGAAGGCGTCAAGGACATCGTTCTGTCGTTACGCGCCAAACTGCCGAAGACGAAGGTCCTCGTGCTCGGCGTGTTTCCTCGCGGCGAGAAGCCCGGTTACCTTCGCGACCAAGTTACGCGGATCAACATCCGTATTGCCCAGCTGGGCGACAAACCGAAGGTTGAATTCTTGAACATCAACCCCGTGCTCACACAGCCCGACAATACCCTCTCCAAAGAGGTCATGCCCGATTTCGTGCACCTCACGGAGAAGGGTTACCAGCTTTGGGCAGAGGCCATCGAGAAGAAGGTCGCCAAGGCCCTCGGCGACAAATCGATCAAGTAGAAGGGCCCTCGGTTCTTTGTAGCGCCTGCCCTCCGCGGCAGGCGCGGGTGAACGCAGTTGTTTGGTAACACGAAAGTTGTGGTTGAAAGTGGTCTGCGTGTTATGTGCGCCTGCCTCGGAGGGCAGGCGCTACAAATTCAGCAATAGCGGGGATGCGTTAGGGCGATCGTACTCTGTCTTCCTGGGATCGCTTCTCTTCCGGAGGTCATTGTGATAAGTAACGTTCAATTCATCGGAATGGCACTTGTTGCCACCGTTGCCTATGCGTGCTTCGCGCAAGCGGAAATGCTGTGCGATCACGAAGCCGTATTGGATGCCAACGGCAAGCTCCAACCGTGGACGACGTACGACAACGTACTCAAAGGCAGCATGGCGTTCATTCAACACTGCCCCACGAAGAAGACAAACCTCGGCGACGACCCTTGGTATTTGATCAGTTCCGAATTCAACGAGGACGGATCATTCAGACCCAACCAGAACAACCAGGGCAGCAACGCTTACTGGGCCGTCGAAACCGTTGCGCGCTACTATACCTATACGGGCGACCGGTCGTCGCTCGACTGCGCGCGGCTTCTTCTCGACCGCATCCTGCAGTTTCACACGCCCCCGGATTGGAACTGGGCCAACGTCCCGCGCACGCAAGACAATAGCCCTGACGGCGAATACACGGACGCCGAGTCCGAACCCGACAAGATGGCCATGGTAGGCTACGCCTACGTGCGCTTCTTCCGAATCACGGGCGACCAGAAGTATTTGGAAGCAGCCGTGGCGATCGCGAAAGCGCTCTTTGCACACATGCAGCCCGGCGATGATAAGCACTCCCCGTTGCCGTTCCGCGTCGACCTCCAGACCGGCAAGGTGCTCGATCAATACACGGCCAACATGATTGCGCCCGTGTTGTTCTTCGACATCCTCGTGGACAGTGGCCTTTCGGAGTACGCCGCGCCGCGCGACACGTTGTGGAAATGGATCCTCGAACACCCAATGACTAACAACCTTTGGTCCGGCTATTACGAAGACGTCGGTCAACGCACCGAAAACCTGAATCAACAGATTCCCATGGAAATTGCTCGCTACATGCTGCACCACCCCGAGGTGGCGCCGGACTACAAGACTCAGGTTCCCGCCTTGCTCACGTGGGTGCGCGGACGTTTCGGGGCCACCAAACGCTACGGCGCGACCAGTGTCCGCGAGCAGGACGTCTGCTTTGAGGAGATGAGCAGCCACACCGCGCGCTACGCCTCCGTCGCCGCGCTATGGTTCGGCGTCACAGGTGACGCAGCCGATCGCGAAGAGGCCCGCGCGGCCTTTGCCCTGTCGACCTACTCCACGTTCAATAAGCACACCAAGGATGGCCAGGCGCTTAATTATGTCGGCCTCGGTTATCCCATACCTTGGTTCTCCGATTCGTACTTCGACTTTCTGGCCCACTTCATGGACGGCATGTCGGCCATGCCGGAACTGGCGCCCGCGGATGCCGACCATCTCATCGGGACCTCGGCTACCGTCAAGACCATCACCTACGCCGCTGGCCGCATTGAATACGACACGTTTGAACCGGAGGGCAGCGAAATC
>JBAZRU010000626.1:0-3818 GCA_041662805.1 Candidatus Hydrogenedentales bacterium
TGTCGTTTGGGACCAATCGCTTGGACATTTTGCGTTCGATGAGCGGGGTGGCGAATACGACAAGGCCGCTTTCGTAGAGCGCGTTCGCGGTTTCGAGCGAGCCGAGGAGACCTTTGCCCGTGGTTTGCACGATGTAGGTATCGGGGCTGAAGGAGATTTCGCTGACGACCGAAACGCCGTACGTGGAGGAGACTTGCTCGATGGTCGCGCCGGGTTTCAGTTTGAGGCTGAATTGGTTCGTAAGGGTCTGGCGGTTCTCGTCCGACGGCGTGCGCACGGAGCTGTCGAAGAGGACGGGTTCAACGGTATACCCCGCGTCGGCCAGCGTCTTGGCTTGCTGTTCCAGGGCGGCGCGGTTGTTGGCGGGGGCGGCCAGCTTTACGTGCAGATCTCCCGGGGCACCCGCGCTTCGGGTGGTCGCAGAAGGGATGAGGGCCTTAATGGCAAGGGGCGCGACGCCTTTGGTTGCGGGTGGCGCGACCACGAATTCATCCAGGGAAAGCACGACATCGACGCGCATGTCGCCGTTGTAGTAGTGCAACGGCTCGCCTTGCGGCGTCGATTTGAGTTTGGCCGGCTTGCCGGCGCCGAAGGCGGTGGTGGCCGCGATTAGGAAAAGGACACAAACCCCAGCCGTTAAACGGCATACGCCGACTCGGTGAGAAACCACGAGTACAACCTCCTGCGCGATATGTATGGCGACCAGCACGGGATACGGAATTAAGTATACACCATGAATGGGGAGGCGCAAGCGAGGGGGGGAGCGGGAAGACAGGTGCTAATCGGTGCGGAGGGGACACCGACGTACACGGACGCACACGGACGCACACGGACGCACGCAGTGCAGCAGAGCCGCAACCCAAAAGAGACTCAACCACGAAACAGACGAAACACACGAAAAGAAGAGGATTCAGTTACGGAATTGAGACCGACACGTACGGACGAGTATCGAGTAGTGAATCGATCAAGCGGGAAGAGCTTCCAACCACGGGGAATACTGGGGACACTGGGAATTCAGGAAGAGTCCATGCCGCGAGAGAACGCATAGAACGCACAGCGCAGCGGGGCCGCATCCAAAACAGGGACAATCTCAACGCAGAGTCGCAAAGATCGCGAAGGAACGCAGAGCAGAGAAGAGTGGAGAAGAGCAGAGCAGAGATAGAAGAGCAGAGCAGAGATAGAAGAGCAGAGAATGAAGTTCTGCGAAAGAGACGACGAAATTGTTAGGTAGTAGTACAAGAGAACAGAATTGGGGCCGAGTTCCACAAAGAAGACGAAGAAGTTGCCAGATTGTAGTATGGTCGCATATAGCTCGGCAGGGAATTGGGATGCTGCACTTCGTACCGCCGGCATATTGCCGGCTTTTGGGTCTAAGCGCACCAACGTCCATTTGCCGCGGAAAGCCGCCTGGAAGGCGGCGATACAAATGCAGCCGTCTTTGTTTGCTCTTGAGGTTCGTTTCTTCCTCTCTCGTTTCAGGGGCACACCCAATGCAGCCGGTTGTGCGTCAGAAAAGGGGACGTGCCGGTAAGGCCGCAACCCTTTCCGGGTTGAGGAAGGGTTTGCCATCGGTCCCGTAGGTAGCGGCGCTTCGTCTTGACGACTCCGCGCCGCACCCTACGGCTAACGAGGCGTAACGCCTTGGCGTAAAGAAGGAAGCCGAGCCATGAACAGTCATACTTCTTGGGGAATAGGCAAATTGCAGATGAGCATTCACAATTCACTTGCCGATTCTTAGGCCGAATTGGCTCTCCCCACTTCTTAAGGGCGAACTCATGCGGCTTCAATCGTATGCATCAAGAGTGAAAATGACGTAGAGCGCTTGGGCTCTTCATAGCTGCGGCAATCGGTTGGGCACATTTTCCACTGGGTGTCTATCGTATGCATCAAGAGCGGGAATGCGCTAGAATCTAGGTTTGCTGTCTCTGGGGGGAGACTTGGAGGCGCTTCGAATTCTTGCGCGAGGCGATTACGGAAAGGGCTTTGGTCATGGCGGAGAAATTTCGGGCGGCGATCATTGGTTGCGGGGCAATAGCGGAGCGGCTGCATGTTCCGGACTATGCGGTATGCCCCGAGGCGGAAATCATTGCGTTTTGCGACGTTATTCCGTCGAAGGCGCGGGCCTTGGCGCTGCGGTACGCGCCGAATGCACGGGTGTATTCGAATTACAAGGAAATGCTGAAGAAGGAGAAGCCGGACGGCGTGACTGTCGCGCTTCCCAATTATTTGCACGCGCCGGTGGCGATAGACGCGTTGAAGGCGGGGTGCCACGTGCTCGTGGAGAAGCCCATGGCGTGCAGTTCCGCGGAGGCGCGCAAGATGGTCGAGACCGCGAAGAAGGCAAAGAAGCTGCTGATGGTGAATCAAAGCCAGCGGCGGTTTTCGGTTCATCGCAAGGCCAAGGAGATCCTGGATAGCGGGATACTCGGGAAGATCCTTCACGTGACGGGGCAGTTCGGGCACGAAGGGCCTGAGAATTGGAGTCCGACGGGGAAGTGGTTTTTCAAGAAGAAGGAAGCGCGTTTCGGAGCCATGGCGGACTTAGGCGTCCACAAGGCGGACCTTATTCGATTCCTGACGGGCAAGGAGATCGCGCATATTTCCGCGTACATGACGAACCTTGAGAAGAAGAACTCGACGGTAGACGACAATCTCGTTTCGTGTTTCACGTTTACGGACGGCACGGTGGGGACCTTGTGTGCCTCGTGGACGGTGAAGGGCATGGACGCGTCGTACACTATCTTTCATTGCGCGAACGGGACGCTTCAGGTGGCGCTTCAGGAAGACATGCCGCTGATTGCGCGGTTGAAGAATCCGGAATGCGAGATCATTTTCGAAGTGCCCGCGCCGTTGAACAATTACCCGGGGACGTGGGGCGTGGACGTTAGCGGCGGATTCGTGCGCGCGGCGTTGGGACTTGAGAAGCCGTATTGCTCCGGCGAAGAAGGGCGGAAATCGCTCGAAGTCATTTTGGCAGCCGAGAAATCCGCGTTGACCGGGCGATCGGTCGCGGTGCAGAAGTGACCAGAGGTAGTCTATGAAGCAATTGACCGTCGCGCTTGGGGCGCGGGCTTATCCGATTACGATTGGCGAGGGGGCGCTTGAGGGTTTGCCCGGCGTGCTATCGGCGCTTGGCGTCAAGGGCACGGTGGCCATCGTCACGGATACCAACGTCGCGCCGCTCTATGCCGGGCGCGTCGAGGAATTGACCGGCCGGACGGGTATTCGCACGCGGGTATGCGTCATGGCGGCGGGCGAGGAGCATAAGCGTCTGTCGCAGGTGGAATTTCTGTGCGGCGAATTCCTGCAAGGCGGACTGGACCGGTCGAGTGTGGTGCTGGCGTTGGGCGGGGGCGTCGTGGGGGATATCGCGGGATATGCCGCGGCGTCGTTCATGCGCGGAATTCGCTGCGTTCAGATTCCGACGACGGTGGTTGCGCAGGTGGATTCGAGCGTCGGGGGCAAGACGGGGGTGAACCACCCGCTTGCAAAGAACATCATTGGCGCGTTTCACCAGCCGTCGGCGGTGGTGATCGATTTGGAGTTTTTGAAGACGCTTCCCGAGCGCGAATTGCGGGCGGGCTTGGCGGAGGTGATCAAGCATGGCATGATCGCCGATGCGGACTTGTTTGCGTATATGGAGCGGGAAGCGGGTGCGCTGCTCGCCAAGAATCTGGGAGCGTTCGAACTTCCGATTGTGCGGTCGTGCGAGATCAAATCGGCGATTGTGGCGGCGGACGAGCACGAGCACGGGGTTCGCGCGAACCTGAACTACGGGCACACGTTTGGGCACGGCATCGAGGCGTCGTCGGGGTATT
>JBAZRU010000626.1:3857-4467 GCA_041662805.1 Candidatus Hydrogenedentales bacterium
AGGCGGTGGCCTTGGGCATGCATGCCGCGGGGATGCTGTCGCTGGAACTGGGGCTGGTGGACGAGGCGTTTGTGGAACGGCAGCGCGCGTGCATTGCATCCTACGGGCTGCCGGTGACGTGGCCGGAGATTCCGATAGAGCCGACGTTGGAGGCCATGAAGCACGACAAGAAGGCCCGCGCGGGCACGTTGAAGTTCGTGGTGGCGGATGGCGTGGGGCATGTCGTGCATCGTGTGGATGTGACGTTGGAGCAGGCCCGGCGCGCGCTCGAGGCGTTGCGGGGCCGGTAAGCGAAACCTGAGGGTGTACCTATGCCGTTTGGTGGTGAAAGCGCGGAGAGTTATTATGACGAAGGCCTCACGCTGGGCATGAAGGGCGAGCTGGGCCGGGCGGCGCAGTGCTTCGAGAAAGCGGTCCGGCTGGACAATTCGTATTCGGCGGCCTATCACCAGTTGGGCAAAGTCTACTTGCGGATGGGGGACGCGCAGCGGGCAATCGAGCTCATCTCGCAGGTTGTGAAGAAGAAGCCTGCTCAGGCTGCGGCGCGGCTGGACCTGGGGTATGCGCTCCTGGCAGCAGGGCACACGCACGAAGCCCAGAAAGAGTTCGA
>JBAZRU010000627.1:0-4467 GCA_041662805.1 Candidatus Hydrogenedentales bacterium
GCACACTTTCTCGGACGAATGCCATTCCATTTCTTGACGGCAATTCGCAGTTGAGCTACCATTGAGTATGTAAGTATCCTGGATGTACGTAGCTGCACAAGGAGAATTGAGTCCATATGGAGGGATGTAACCTGGGTTCGTGGAGCGACTTCCGTGAGAAGATTGCCAACATACGAGAAAAGTACCCAGAGCGTCAGATCCTATTCCGAGGTCAATCGGATAGTAGCTGGGAGCTTGAGACGACTCTTGAGCGAGCAGCCAATTACAGCTTCAGTGATGAATCCTATCTGCACCTCGCTGGACGGTATCGAGAGGAAATAGAATCTCTCACGGGAAAACACTGGGAGTTGACCCCGCTTCAAGACACCAAAGCAGAAAGGCTCCCCCTCTTGGACGTGACGGTTCCGGGCTATCCTTACTTGGTGTACCTTCGTCATCACGATTTTCCTTCGCCATTGTTGGACTGGACAGAATCGCCGTACATTGCTGCCTACTTTGCCTATTGCGGGGAACCGAACAAGAAATCATCACCTGAATTTGTATCCGTTTTTGTCTATGTTGAGAAGCCTTGCAACATCAAGGTGAGTGGACCGTGTAACATCAGCGTTCACGGTCCCGCTGTGGTTGCGGACGCACGGCACTTTGCCCAGAAGGCCTGGTACACCGTGGCTCGAAAAGGGATGGGAACATCTGCCCAATTCTGTCCACATGAGGACGTGTTCCGCAACAAGCCAAATGGGGATCAAGACGTTCTCATAAAGCTGAATCTGCCGTTAGGGGATCGGAAGCGCGCGCTTCGTGAATTAGAGGAATGCAACATCAATCACTTCACTCTCTTTCAATCCGAGGACTCACTCATTCGGACTATGTCCATGAGGGAATTTGTTATCGATTCACATTGATGACAACCGATTCGAAGTCAGGAGGCTAGGCAGGAGATTAGCGTCCCGACAGGCAAATCGTCCTCTGAAAACAACGAGTGAATACACCTGTCATTCGCCCGCGGCCAGTGAAGAGTTGCGGGCAATCCGCCTCGTGCAGGATCGCGGAACAGCAGGAGACACACCATGTCCGAGCTTGAACGCTTGAGCTTCTCCATCGAGAAACCCTTGATGACGAAGCTCGAGAAGTTGGTGCGCGCCGCGCGCTACACGAATCGGTCGGAATTCATTCGCGATCTCATTCGCTCCAAGCTCGTGGAGCAGGAATGGGAAACCGACAAGGAAGCCCTTGGCACGGTCACGCTGTTGTACGACCATCACGTGCGCGGACTCAGCGACCGATTGACGCACCTTCAACACGATTACCACAGCAACATCCTCGCGACGACACACGTGCACCTCGATCATGAACTCTGCGCGGAAGTCATCATGGTCCGAGGCAAAGCCAATCTGATTCGTCAGCTTGCGACGGCCATGGGCCGCGAAAAAGGCGTTCTTCACGCAGCGCTCTCGTTGAGCACCACGGGCAAGCAACTGACATAAGCCTCCCTCTTCCTCGCCCTTGAGAAGGCGGAAGGGCTACCCGAATTGCAGGGGTTGACTTTTCGCCCGGACAGTATTACGATCTGAAAATTCGTAATACTTCGGAAGAGATAGGGGGAGGTTGCTCAGAATGCGCGTCACTCGCCGTCCACTTGGTTTCACACTCATCGAGCTGCTGGTGGTCATCGCCATCATCGGAATTCTGGCCGCCATCCTACTACCCGCCCTCGCCCGCGCCAGGGAGGCGGCCCGTAGGGCTTCGTGCCAAAACAACCTGAAGCAGTGGGGTCTTGTCTTCAAGATGTATGCGGGCGAAAGCCACGACCTGTTTCCACCCGTCACCCAACTTGCCAATCCGGGTGGCGTGCCGATCTTCGCTTCTCCCGAGCCGCTCGCCGTCTATCCGGAATACGTCACGGATCCCAACATCAGCAAGTGCCCTTCCGACTCCGAATCGGATGCGAGCGGCTCCATGGTGGCGGCCAGGCTTCCGGATGGCGCGATCGACGACCATCTTGAAGCCGCGCGCGCGGCGGGGGACACGCTGAGCCAGCGCTACTTCATGGCCGCGTACCTTGGGCGTTCGTACTGGTACCATGGATTTGCGCTTCGCAATGTCGAGGAATTCTACGGCGTGTGGAATGCCACGGGCACGGCCTCCGCGGCAAGCGCAGTGATCACGCCGGGAACGATAGTAGGTGCACTTCCCCTTCAAATGCCGGTGACGCCCAAAGACTGGGACCACGACCTTTCGGTGTCGACAAAACTCAGTTGGACCGCGATGCTTGGCACAGGCCTGGCTGGCGGAGATACGGCGATGCGCTTGAAGGAAGGCATCGAGCGCTTCACCATCACGGACATTAACAACCCCGCCGCGAGCGCAACCGCCCAAAGCGAAATGGTTGTGATGTTCGACACGTATGGGAGCAACGAAGACTCCGACGCCGCGGCGGGCGGGATAGTCTTCAACCACATTCCCGGCGGGATTAACGTACTGTACATGGACGGTCACGTCGAGTTCATGAAATACCCGTCGCAGTTTCCCGCCATCACCGATGAAGACAATGGGGGCGGTATTCCACGACAAATCGGCCACTACGGCATTGGATAGAAAGGGTATTCCATGCTTCATACAACCAGCCGTTTCGCAATTGGCGCAGCAATCTTCTCCATCGCAAGCGTCTTCGCCATGGCGGATGGCCACGATGCGAATCCCGTACCTTCGGGATCACGCCCGTGCACCATGCTTCGCGAAATACCCGTCGGAAAAGAGGCTTACGCCCCGGAGGCGGCCAAGCTCGTCGAACTAGGTATTCCCGAGAAGTACGGACACGAGGAATGGGCTGCCGTCGTGCTGTCGCATGAGCTTCACCAGCACGTCGGGATATATACCCTGATTGGAGCAAAGATGGCCGTCTTCGCGCGCGAAACGTTGCGGGCGCCGATGCGCGCCGTTCACGCGACCGTGGAAACGGGGAGACAACAACCCCATTCGTGCATGGTCGACGGCATCCAAGTGGGTCTGGCAAGCACGCTTGGACAGAACCTGATAGACGTGCCGGAGACATCGCACCCCAAGCTTGCGGCCACGTTCAAGTACAAGGCGAGGACCATTCGCGTGTCTCTGAAACCCGAATACGAGGAGAGGATTCGGGCTATCATCAAGGACTCCGTTCAGAAGCACGGCAATCTCACCCCGGAGTATTTCGAAGCGGTCGAGCAGGCATCATTTGGCGTTTGGGCGGATTTCGACAGGACGGAAGTCTTTGAGGTGGAAGAGAAGTGAAGCTTAACGGACCTCGACCATAACCTCGTTGCGCCGCATGAAGGGCGGGGTCCACGGCGGGTTGTATTGGGCGAGAATTGGTTCTCCGATGGTGTCGAGAGCGTCCCGCTTGGCGAAGTCCAGGAGCGTTGCCTTCTTCTTCGCGGACTTGCTCTCGGGGGCATAGCCAGAGAATCGAAGCACCGCATATTTCCGCTTTGGCACTTCCCTCAAGGTCACTTCGGAATTGCCCGGCTTGGGCAATGACTCCAGCGTATAGGAACTGGGCATCACGAACGACACGACATGCTTCCCGCTAGTCCCTTGCTCCAGGACTGGAGCGGTCATGCTGATCTTCTCCGACGTTCCTGTCTGCTCCAGCACGGGTGCCGTCATTGCGATCTTCTCTGAACCCGAACCAGCGCCCGACACCTTTGTGTTATTGCCGAAGATGTAGTCTGCGATCTTCCTGAAACCCTGATTGAGTGCTTTGTCCTGGGGACCCTCGACGGTCACCTCGGCGACGATCTGCGGCTCGTATTCACGGATTTCGTACCCGTCGCGCTTTTCCACAACGGAATACTTGGGGGTCTCGATTCCTGCCACGCTGGCATACCCCACGCCTACCCATGCCCCCAGCAAAAGAACGCACACTACAACCATGACTAATACCATCCAAAGCACCAGACGCTTACTCACTACAGCTTTACTCCAGAAGACCCTGCCGGACAGTCTTTGCACGCCGTCTACGCGCGTCAAGAGTTGCATCAGGCATACGCAGCATCTATAACTCTTTGAGCTAACCACGCAGGAAGGAACCCTATTCCATGGACTGTAGATGGCGAATCTTCTGTCTTCTGAGTGTCTGCATCGTGTTTTCCTGTGGAGTCCACATGGCGGATTTCACGGCCGAGGCTCAAGATTCGCCGCCGGACCTCCGGCTCAGCGTCTATCTCACCACCGATTCCGTCCACAAGATGGCCACGGATGCCAACGCACGAACCAAAGCCGTCGCGATTCTCAAGCCATTGCACGTATCCAGGGTGTTCCTCGAGGTCTATCGGAGCGGCGACATTGTCGACCGGGTCTCGCTGGAGGCCGTCCGGGATTTCTTCACGTCCAACGGCTTCGCAGTGACCGGTGGTATCGCCACGGTCCCCGGAGGGGACGTGGGGGTACGCCAAGAGGCTCCGCTTGAGTGGTTCAATTGGCAGAATC
>JBAZRU010000628.1:0-1153 GCA_041662805.1 Candidatus Hydrogenedentales bacterium
CTATCATCACAACATCAATGACCAGATGAACTACTGGCCGGCGGAGGTGTGCAACCTTTCCGAATGCCACGAGCCGTTTCTTAAGTTCATCGACTCGCTTCGCGAACCCGGCCGCAAGACGGCCAAGGCCTATTGGAACGCCGACGGATGGGTCGTGCATACCATCTCGAACGTGTGGGGCTTCACGTCACCGGGCGAGCAACCGTCGTGGGGTTTGTACTCGATGGCGAGCGGATGGCTATGCCTTCACCTGTGGGAGCACTATGCATTCACGGGCGACAAGGACTATCTTGCGTGGGCTTATCCCATCATGAAGGAGTCGGCGCAGTTCTACCTGAGCACGCTTGTGAAAGAGCCCACGCACGGGTGGCTTGTGACGGGCCCGTCGAACTCGCCGGAGAATCGATTCCAGACCAAAGACGGCGTAGTTGCTAGCATTTGCATGGGTCCGTCCATGGATATGCAGATCCTGTGGGGACTCTTCGGCAATTGCATCAAGGCGGGCACGATTCTCGGCATTGACGAAGACTTCCGCAAGGAATTGGAGACAGCCCGCGCGCAGTTGGCCCCGCCGCAAATCGGCAAGCATGGGCAGTTGCAGGAGTGGTTGGAGGACTTCGACGAACCCGAGCCGGGGCATCGGCACATGTCGCATATCTTCGGCCTTCACCCTGGCGACCAATTCACCGTGCGCGGCACGCCCGACCTTGCGAAGGCCGTGCGGGTGTCGCTTGACCGCCGTTTGGCCAATGGCGGCGGGCACACGGGTTGGAGCCGCGCATGGATCATCAACTTCTTCGCTCGCCTCGAAGACGGCAACACGGCCCACGACAACGTTGCGGCCCTGATCGCGAAATCGACGCTGCCGAATCTTTTCGACAACCATCCGCCGTTCCAGATCGACGGCAACTTCGGGGCAACCGCGGGCATCGCGGAGATGCTGGTGCAAAGTCATGCAGGGGAGATCGCGCTATTGCCCGCGCTGCCCGATGCGTGGCCTAGAGGGAGTGTGAAAGGCCTGCGCGCGCGTGGTGGCTTCGAAGTGGACATCGCGTGGGACCAAGGCAAGGTGACGGAGGCAAGCGTCCGTTCGATCAACGGGAATGAATGCGTTGTGCGCGCGGCGGCGCCGCTGAAGGTGCAGCAGGATAGC
>JBAZRU010000628.1:1163-4452 GCA_041662805.1 Candidatus Hydrogenedentales bacterium
TTGCGACAACCGCAGGGGCTGCCTACACGCTACGGCCCTGAGCTCCTCCGGGCCTTTCATAGCCGCCCTAAGTTGACGTTTGCTCTCGATTGAATTTTGCGCCCGGATTCTATGGAGCTACTTGCTCTTGCTGTCCGTGGCATGCACGGTTTCTACTACTGGAGTCTGAGAGTTTAGTCTGGTTTCACGAGCCTTCCGGCATGATTCGATGTACTCCGCCATTTCCCCGCGATGAAGGTATCGAAGATCTTCCGGTATCCCGTTCCCTGTTTCGAAGGCGTTGACAGTTCGTTCCGAACCCGAGTGGGAAAGCCCATTTAGCGCGGCGGTACGGAAATTTTGAACTGTAAAAGACATATCTCGCTGTCTCTCTTCGGGCACCGGAAGATCTTTCCAGTAATCGCTTGCAAGCATTTTGAATGCTTCGTTTTCTAACTCATCCACGCCGTACCGTCCCAAACAGGAGATGCAACTATATAGTACCTCACTTTCCGCAAAGGTTAAGAGTTCTCTGCCAGGAACAAGGTATTCGCGAATTTGCTGCATTGTCGCCGAGGCACCCTGCGGATCCTTACTCATAACTAATGTGGACGCGGCCCATTGGCGGGTGAGCCAGTCAGCCCTTTCGTCCCGCAGTATTTGTACGAGATAGGGGACAACAACTGCTCTTTCTCCCAACTCCAAGATTCGCCTCATGTGTTCTTCGGTCATGTCAGGCAGCTTATTCTCGAACGCTTTGTCAATTTTCGCTTTCACTTCGTCTGGCAGTGAAGGTGCTTGGGACTGATCAGTGACGGTTTCACCAGATGCCAAACATGTCGGCCCAAATTGCAGAGCTACGAACATGAACGCTAGCGTCGCCAACCAAGTTGTAGATGTGACTCGCATGGTAACCATTTCTCTTGTCCTTTCGATGCTCTTGCCAAGAGCTTTCATCTGTCCTCCCGCCTGAACGCCCTGGGATAGGAGGCAGCCGCCCTCGGACGCCACGCTTAGCGTGTCTTGAATCGCGCCGCGCCTTCGGGATACTCCGCGGTGAAGTTGACGCTGTCAGTTTGGCCGTCGAGCGTCATGCACGTGAGGCGATGTTCGCCCTGCATCAGGTCCACAAACAGGTCTTTGCCCGACCCTGATTCGCCGAGGTACTGGCTGTCCAGGTACCAATGCGCGGTGGCCGTCGTGTCCAGCGAACTGCGCACGCGGATGCGGTCTGCGTTGGCCTCCCGCGTCAAGATGAACTCTGCCTTGTTGGCGGGTTCGAGGATGCGCAAGCCTACAATGCGTTCGTCCTTCGCGAGGACTGCTTGTTGCGCGGGAGTAGGCGACGCGATGTCCGCGAGATCCCAATTGCGCGCCGTGGCCGGCCAGCGCTCGACAACGGAAGAGGTGCTTTCGCCGTCGCCCAGCGGGCGCGGATAGTGAACGTCGCAGCAGCGATTCAAGAACAGATGCGCTGGAAATTGAACGGTGGCCGTGCGCGTGCACCACGAGGAAGCGGGCAGTCCGCTCACGGCACAGATCGTTGCTGCGCGCATGTCCGTGGCGGGCTCAGGCCAGAAGGGCGACTGCTTCTGAGGCAGCGAGCGGAAAATGTGCGCGGCGAGGGGGAGGGCCGCCTTCGCGCCGACGAGCATTCGTGAGGCACGGCCATCGTTGTTGCCCAGCCAAACGCCAACGACGTAATGCCGGTTGAACATGAACGTCCACGCGTCGTGATACCCGGACGACGTCCCTGTCTTCCAGCACACGCGCGGCGTTGATCCCGCGGCGCGCACGATCTCTTTCTGAAAATCCGCGGGCAACGGCTGTTCGAGCATGTCGTAGACGCCGAGACAGGTCGAGCGCAGCAGCAAACGTTTGACGGGAGGCGCGGGCGCCGAAGCCAGATGCCGCAACGGACGGTACTCGCCGAGGTTGGCGAGCATGAGATACGCAGCCGTCAGGTCTTCGAGGCGCACCTCGCAATTGCCCAGCGTCAATCCAAGCCCGTAGAACTCCGCCTGACGCGTCAACGACGACAATCCGGCGCGACGCAAGAAGCGGTACATGTTGTCTTCGCCGATACGTTCGAGCACCAGCACGGCAGGAACGTTTAGCGAACGTTTCAGCGCATACGATGCCGATACGAGACCGCGATACTGCTGATCGAAATTCTCGGGACTGTACAAACCGTAGTCGAGGGAATCGTCCAGCAAGAACTCCGTGGGATACAGCTCTTGCCGCTCGAGTCCAAGCGCGTAGGTAAACGGCTTTAGCGCCGACCCCGGCGAGCGTGCAGCCAAGCACGCATCGACTTGTCCTCCGCCGGGCGTGTTGAAGAAATTGCTCGAACCCACGCGCGCAAGCACGTCGCCACGCTCGGTATCGACGACGATGATGGCCGCGTTCGTGACCTGATTGTCGAAGGTCTTCAGCGTCTCCGACGCGAGCCGTTCACAGCGCTGTTGAATGCTCGCGTCCAGGGTAGTCTGAACGCGCGCGGTTGCTGCGTCGCCGCGGCTCAAGCGCATGGCAAGATGTGGGGATAGCAGGGGGAAATCGTGCCATGCCGCGCCGAGCGGTTCCGCTTGCGCATGCTCGCACTCCTGTGGCGAGATGTGGCCGTCGTCGCGCATGCGTTGAAGGACGTAGTTGCGTCGCGCAAGCGCGGGCTTCGCTTTCGCTAAGGGCATGAGTGCGGTGGGGGATTTGGGGAGTGCGGCCAGGGTAGCCGCTTCCGCAAGCGAGAGTTCATCCGCCGGTTTGCCGAAGTAGCGCCGCGCGGCCGACTCGCAACCTACGAGGTTGAGGCCGTAGGGCGCTGTGTTCAGATACGCTTCAAGGATCTGCCTCTTGTCCGCGTGCCGCTCAAGACGCAGAGCCTGCACGGCCTGGTTGAGTTTTCCCAAGATCGTGCGCGTGGACGGTGAACCCTGTTTGACCACCTGCATGGTGATCGTGCTCGCGCCGGAATGAATGCCGCCGCCCCGGAGGTTCTGGCCAAACGCGCGTAACACGGCAATCGCATCCACGCCCGGATGCGCGTAGAAGCGTTGATCTTCCGTTGCGATTGTTGCCTTCACGAGGTAAGGGCTAATCGAATCGAAGGGACGCGGAAAGAGCCACTGTTCCTCGTCGTTCAATGACGCAAAGAGTAGCTTTCCCGACCGGTCGACGATCTCGCGAGACGCGGTTGTGTGCAAATACGGCGCGGGATCCATGGGAGCAAAGACAAGCGCCGCCAGCGTCGCAACGGGGAGTGCGGCAGCGATGGCCACTAGGTACCATCGCTGCCTGCACCACCGCAGAC
>JBAZRU010000629.1:0-4437 GCA_041662805.1 Candidatus Hydrogenedentales bacterium
TCTTGCGCGCCATCCACCGCACGCTTCACCTGTACGTTTACACCGTCATGAATCTCAGAGCGAATCGGGCACACCACCACAAAAGGAGCTGGGGATTCCGCTGCAATTGAATTTGAGACTGCCACGAAGCAGGCAAGAAGTGCCAAGCACAAGCCGCGCGCCGGCCGGCTGTGAAGCAAGATATCGCGCGTCGCGATTGTAGGCCGTTGAAACATCATTGCATTCACCTAAACCATTCTATGCGCACGAGGATTCCGCGATCAACGGACATGTACCGAAAAAGCGCTCTGCCTCAAGGCTTTGCCTCGCCGTCCTGCTTTGCAGCCCACAAGATCGCGTTGCGAACCAGACCCCTGAAGCCTTCGTTCTCATAGCCCTTCTTGTCGTGTCCGAGCAGAGTATAGGCGACGTGCGCCTTTCCATAGTCGTGCGTCCACCCGACGATAGGTCCGCATTTAGGATGCTCCACGCGCAATAAGGGTTTAACGCCTTCAAGGACTTCAAAGCCCTTGTAGGTCTCGTCTTCGATCTCGAAATCCGTGATACCCTTCGTGATTGGGTGGGCCGGATCGACAATCTGCACGCGGAATTTCTGGTCGTGATCGTACGTGCTTCCGGGGCGCACAACCTTGCCGTTCTCGACAACATCGGCAAGATAGTATTTACCCCCGATAATGCGCGTGTACTCCGGCCAATCCTGATAACTAGAGAGGCAATGGTGCACCGCGACCAGCCCTTTGCCGTCTTCCTTCAACAGCCGAATCAGGTTCTGCTTCTGCTCTTCCGAGATGGTCTGCACCATGTCGTACAACACGACTACGTCATATTGTTCAGAGGCTTCCTTCGTGTACATGTCGTTCGCGGCGGGATGCTGCACTTCCTTCCACGTTATCCCCTTCATGGTGTCGAACGCCGCGAAAAACTCGGCGCGGTCGAAATCGTGCCCGCCCGTAACGATCAAGGCGCGAACCGGCTTCGCTGCGTCTTCCGCAAGTACAGGCTGAACCGTCACTATTCCCAGGATTCCCATTAACGCTAGACGCAACAGCATGTCGTTTCCTCCTCGCGATGAATGCGTGCACCGACTTTAGAGACTTCACTGAGTATCGCAGCACTTGCCCACACAAGACAATAAAACCTTTTGTTCGCGCCTTGTGCTTGCCCATGCGCAACCGCGTCCGGCATGATATGCCGCTTTTCAAGAGGGCTGTCCACCCCTGCTATTCGATTTCAAAGGAGCGTGCGTCGTGTCGATTCCGAAACTCATCCTGGGTCCGGAACTTTATTGGGGCCTGGTTTACGCGGCTATAAGCGCCATTGCCGCGCGCAACGTCCCGCCGACGGAAGCGTTTAGCGCCTCGCTGGAAAACCTTTGGTACGCCGTACCCATAATTGCGATTCCGCTGTCCTTCGCCGTATTCGCCGTGCGCGGTCCCGGGCGCTGGGTGCTGCTTGCGCGCACGAATCTCGCCTGCCTCGTAGGACTCTTCTTCGCCGCCGCCCGCGTCAGCAGCGCCATCGACTACCAAGACTCGCGTAACTCGGGTGTGCTCGCCGGATTCGTCATCAGCCTTGGACTCGGCATCGTCGTCCTTTTCGTAACGGACGTGATCGCCATGACTATTATCTTACTTGGCCGTCGAAAGGGAGCCCTCACCGATGTCGCTCGTTAACGCATGGGTGGACACCAACCCGGTTCTCTTGGCGATTGCCCTATTCATCGTCATCACCCTCTTTGTGTGCGGCTTAATCGGCGTCATGATGATTCGCGCAGGGCAATCGTTGCGCCCAATCGCCTTCTTCTTCGTGTTCCTGGGCATTGTGGGCGTGCCGCAGGTGGTCTATCACATCTCTCACCTGAGGGTTCCCACGCTGCCCAATACCAGCGCTTTAGACACAAGCTCCGCCCATATCGATGCGCAAACGTTCGCTGTTGAAAACGGAACCTTCACCGACCTCGAAAGCGTCTTCGGCCCAGACGTCGATCCCGCTCTTGTTCGCGATGCGAAGCCTGTCTTTCCAGACTTCCTTTCGAAGGCAACGGTTGCCCAATTGGCATTCAAGCCTTCCGGCGAAACCGTGCTCGCCGCGGTCTTTCCGGACGAGCCAACCGCCTCGGAAGCCGCGCACAGCTACCTGCGTTTCTTTCAGATCGCCAACCCCTCGGGAAGTGAGAACGCAGGTTGGTCGGCGGAGCGGCCATCCGCAGGGGATCACGTCCGCCTGATATGCGCGGGCCGCATGCTCATGGCATGGACCGGAACGGACGCCGATTCGCTCGCGGCTCAACAGGCGAGAACGCTCAACATGGCGGCAATCCCGCCGGTTGAGCGGGAGCATCCAAAGCAACTTGCGATTGGCGATAGCCTCGACCGCCTCTTCGCACCGTGGTGGATGAAGGCGGCAGGGCTTATCGCGAATCTTGCGCTCGCAATTGCGTGGTTCTTCTGGGGCTCTACATGGGCTTCCAGCGCAACGCCAGTCCCCGGCGTATCGCCTGCATCGTTGGACGAACTTCGCGCGCGACTCCTTGCCGTGAACGAAATCGACGCGCCAGTTACCGTGAATTCGTCCGAAGACGGCAAATCGATTGAGGTTACGTGGCGCTACGCGGACGCGCGCTGGGCCGACCTCGCACGTGCGCGCGGAATGAGGAGAACGCACCGGCTCGTGTTGCGGCTCTGCGAGGAGCGGCGTTGCGTGCGGGTGCGCGAATTCTGGAGCGAGTTCGATTGGTCGGCAGGCCGAGGCGGCGCGGACATCCGATGGAAGGCCGCCATGGGTATCATGTTCTTTCAATACGAACGCGAGCGCGTATTTGGCCTGCAATTCGGACCCGATTGGAAACCCACCGCGAACCTGTCTTACGGTTACACGTTCAACCTTCAAGATCTGAAGCAGCCGATAATCGAAGCCGTCGTGAAATCGGGCTGGACGTGGAATCCAGTCATGCTCCCGTTCTCTCTCAAATTCTGACCGCCAATCCGCATTCGCGGTTGCAGGCAAACCACAAAGCGCGTAACATCCCCCATGAGCGTGAGTGAAACCGGCTGTTCGTACCGTTCACGCGGTTGGGGGATGTGAGTATGAAGTCACCGCACTGTATCTTGAAGGGCTTCGCCCCGAGGCCGCTCTTCGTCGCCGTTGCCTGTCTACTGGCGGCGCTCCTCCCCACCCCTGCGGACGAGATCGAGGATGCCCTCAACCAGCAGCGCGACTTCAACGCCGTGCAGTCGGTCTACCGAGCCGGCGTCCCTCATACCGACCCGCAAGGCCGCGTCCTCACTGCCTACGATGCCCAGCGTTCATTCTTCCCCATCGCCACATGGGGCGCGCCGTTGCCCGGTAAATACTATGAGTCCGAGTGCGATTGGAACCAATTGAAGGGCGCCGGCTTCAACTCCGTATGGCCATGGGCCGCGCAACCGCAGCATGCACTCGACGTGGGTAAAGAATACGGCATGCAGATCGTGCTGATGGGAGAGATCGACGAGTCGATGCTCCCTGCCATTAAAGACCACCCCAATCTCCTCGGCAACGTATGGATGGATGACCCCATCGGGCGGCTCGGCAGCGCTGACATGGATGCCCTCTTCGCCCAGTTCACCGCCTACCGCGACCGCACGAGGAAGATCGCCGAGTCGCTGCCCGTGTTCGTAAACGACGCCCCCTGGATTATGCCCCCCGCCACCTCGTGGTGGCTCAAGTGGAACAGCGCCGGCGACATCTCGTGCCACGACAACTATCCCGTCATGAACCACACGGCCCGCGCCGCGTCCATCGGCGCCGACCCCAATGGAATCCCCCAGAGCGTCGCGCTCGCCGTCGGCGACGGCAAAGAACAGAAACCGGTCTGGCTCATCGTCGGGGCCTTCGACCAACCCGGCGAATATGGCCAAGCGTTCCCATTCCGATATCCAACTCCCGAGCAACTGCGCGCATGCGTCTATGCCGGAATCATCCAAGGCGCGACGGGGATCGTCTATTTCATCTGGGACAACTACGTGCCCCGTGATGGCGGGGTCATCGGCATGAGCCCGAATCCTCAGGCCGCTTACGTCCCCAATCCCCGCCAGGAAGGGTATCCGCGTCCGACTCCCGCGACGCCTCTGCAACTGATCGCAGCTAAGGCCCTCTGGGAGACAGCCGCGCAAGTCAACAAAGAGTTGGGAGAGCTCACCCCCGTCATCCTCAGCCCCACCTGCGGACCCGATGTCGCCTATTCCGTACACATCGAAGGCAAGGCCCCGACCACGATGCCCATACGGACTCTGCTCAAACCGCACGCCGAGGGGGGCTATGTGTTACTTACCGTTAACCTCGACGACGCGCTCCTCAAAGTCACCTATACGTTTCCGCAGCCGCTGAGCCAGTACCAGCTTCTGTACGAAAACACCCTGCCCCAAACCCCGGCAGAGAACTCAAGTACTTTCACCT
>JBAZRU010000630.1:0-4404 GCA_041662805.1 Candidatus Hydrogenedentales bacterium
TTTCATCTTCGTCGTATCGTTATTATCCGAGCATGCGCGAACTGCTCGGTAAGGACGTGGGCGACGTGCGCGGGGCGCTCTCGTATGGGCCCGCTACGCACGAGGAACATCATCCCGACCTCTATTGGTATGGCGTTCATGCGTCCGAGGCCCTGTTCACGGTCATGAAGACCGGCTGTGAAACGGTCGTCCGTACGGAGACGCCGGAGTTTGACGTCGTGACCGGGACGTGGTCGGATGGACGCATCGGGACGCTGATTGGGTTGCGCACGAAGGCCACGCCGCACCAGGTCACGATCTTCGGGAGCAAGGCGGTCGAGCAGCAGCAGCACGGAGACGACGACTATGCGCCGCTGGTGGTGGAGATTATGAATTTCTTCCAGACGAAGGTGGCACCGATCACGCCGCGCGAAACAATTGAGATGTTCGCGTTCATGGAAGCCGCCGACGAGAGCAAACGCCAGGGTGGCATCCCCGTGAAGATCGAAGACGTGTTGGCCAAGGCATCGGACGGAAAGCCATTGCCGTACGATAAGTAAGTCGATGGGTTCATAGCGCTGGAATTGGATTGAAGAGGGGCGGCCTTCGGGTCGCCCCTCTGTTGTTTGTTACGCGTCTGCGTTGGTTGTCCTCGGACGTTTCGGCGAAACGTCCCTACCTTTGAGTTGGTTATCCTTTACAGACCGGAGCGGAGGACGGCATCGCAGATGGGTCCTCGTGACTTTGCGCCTTTGAGTACGAGGTGCGCGTAGTTGGGGGTGCCGCGCATCATGCGGACAATCCAGTTGAGGGCGTTGTTGGATTCGTTGAGATAAGGGTTGTCGACCTGGCGGGTATCGCCGAGGCAAAAGCACTTGACGTTTTCGCCCATGCGCGTGAGGACGGCGCGGATCTCGGAGCGTGAGAGGTTTTGCGTTTCGTCGATGATGACGACGGCGTCTTCGATATTCATGCCGCGGATAAAGGCGAGCGGGAGGATCTCGAAGCGGTCGGGATTGTAACGTCCGCCTACGTTGCTGGGTTCGAGGAAGATCTTGTTCGCGGGGCGTATGGCGTGCAGTTTGGTGGTGAGGCCGTGGAGATAGCGGGTGTAGGGATCGAGTTTTTCGTTGGCGTCGCCGGGGAGGTATCCCATCTTCGCGCCAATTTCGATCATGGGTTTGAGCACGTAGATCTTCTCGAAGCGTTTCTGTTCGAGCACGAGGCATAGCGCGGCGGCCAAAGCGAGGTATGTCTTTCCGTAACCGGCCTCGCTTTGAAGGGTGACGAGGTCCGTGTGCTCGCTCATGAGCAGTTCGAAGGCGAGATTCTGATAGACGTTGCGCGGTTTCACTTTCCAGATCTCATGCTCGTAGTCGATGATGCGCGGGCCGTCCGGGGCGAAGTACATGGGTTTGCCTTCATGCCACATGAAGCTGTTTAGACAGTGTTCTTCCTCCTCCTCCTTAACAAAGCCGGTGTATTGCTGCGACTCGGATTCGAAGGGATGCGAACTCTTGAACTCCTGGCTGCGCACGCCGCTGAATTCCGCGAGCAGTTGGAGGATGCGGTCGTTGGTTACGAGGATGGGGTCGGTCATGCCGCCGTTCTGGACCTCTTTCAGAATCTGGAGGTCGACGTTGGGAACGAGCGGTTCCTGGCCGTCTTGCCGGATGATCTTGATGACCCCGAGGTTGTCGCGAATGGAGTCGATGGCCTTGGCGACCAAGTGCTTTACGCGGGGCTCTTTCTTCAGCTTGTTTAACTCAAGGATGACGTGAAAGGGAATGCCGACCGTGTTCTCCTCTCCGTTGCGCAGGATGCTGATGCAGTTCGGGTCTTCGAGCAGGGCGTTCGTGTCCAGGACGTAGCACTTTTTCATCATGAACCTCCGCGCGCGGCGTCGCCATATGGAGTCACCGCGCGATTCCGTTGGGTCTTCTGGGAGGAGTACGGCGTGGAGAAAGCGGGCAGGGGGACGTCGAGGAGAGAGGCCGCATGGCTCGGTCGAGCCATTCTTGAGCGCCCACTGCAAGGTTGGGCATTTGCCCCCGGGCGGGGCCGTCTAATCGACTGCGTCAGACGTATGGTGGAGCTCCTTTTATTGTGGCCGAGCCCTTCTTCACCGGACTTGCCGGGTTGCCCAGCCCCGCTAGAGGCCTCATCACCGTCGATGGATTGTCTTGGAAAACGGAAGCCGGTTGAGGGGATTCCGTGTTCTGGCTAGAGCATAGCATACAACATATGGAAACGCCAGAGAATTAGATACAAGATAGGGGCTATTAGGGGCGTGTTAGGGGCGATCCGTGGGTAGGTTGCGGCAGGTTCAAGGAGACGGCGGGAATATGGAGTTTATGGCTGGCGTTCGAGTATGCATTGCAAGGGGTTATGACGAGTCGAGCACGGCTTGGCCGCGTGGTATACTCCGGCGGAAGCGATCGAATTCCGCCAAGCGCGTGAATCCGGCTTGGTCTGATTTCACAGGTTGATCAAGGTGCAGAGCGCCGCAGTAGTGGCGAAATGCATTCAGCCCATGCTGCAAGGTGCGCACGTTTCGAGTTCAATCGGAACACGCGCGAGGCGCGGCATGCGATATCCGAAGTACTCTCACCCGGTAGTACCGTCCGTGACGGAACCTACCTCCCAGCGTAAATGGGCGCGCCTGAGGGGCGGCCTCCAGGAGGTTTTTCGCATGAATTGGAGCACGTTGAATCCCCCGGCCGATGCGGCAGAGGTATTGTCGCACTGCAAGAACGTCATTGTCGCAGGGACGTCCGCGGAGCTCATCGATCTGGCGTGTGGCGGTCCTGGCAGCAATTACTACGAGGTTGCCTACGACATCCCCGGCACGGGGAGGGTGCTTGAGGCCAAAGTGGCGCGGGTGCGCAACGGGGTGTCGGCGAACTACCTGGAGGCGTACATGCGGCGGAGGGATCCGGACTGCATGTTCATGGGCGACGAATTGCCGACGGACAAGCCGACGTTTTTGAGTCAGTATGGGCGGGCGTTTTCCGGGGTGCGCACGGAGACGTTGGAATGGCTGAAGCACGAAGAGCTGGCGGTGTTCGCGTTTCAGGCGGGCCGGGAAGGCATGGGGATGGACGCGATGGTGATCGCGCCGTCGAACGCCGGATTCTTCGCGCTGGGGCTGGCCCTATTGCAGGGGATTGTACCCGTCGAGAAGCTCTCGAAGACGTTCAAGCCGCGGCTCGTGATTTACGTTGCGCCGACGTTCCGGCACACGCATTTCATGGGTAAGCAGGTGGTGGTGCACAACCGGGGCGAGGAGGTGCACGAAGTATTTTCGTACAACCTTTATCCGGGGCCGAGCGCGAAGAAGGGCGTGTACGGAAGCCTGTTGAATCTTGGCGAGAAGGAAGGGTGGATTACGGCGCATTGTTCGACGGCCCAGATTGTGACGCCCTACGACAATATCGTGACGATCATGCACGAAGGGGCGAGCGGCGGCGGCAAGAGCGAGATGTTGGAGTTGCCGCACCGCGAGGCCGACGGGCGGCTGCTCTTGGGCGAGAACACGCTGACGGGTGAGCGCAGGCATCTTTCCATGCCGCGCGGCTGCGAGATTCGGCCCGTGACAGACGACATGGCCTTGTGCCATCCGAGTTTGCAGAAGAACGACGGGAAGCTGCGGGTGGTGGACGCGGAGAGCGGGTGGTTTGTGCGCGTGAATCACATCCGCGAATACGCGACGGATCCGGAATTCGAGAAGCTTACCGCGCAGCCTTCGGAGCCGCTGCTGTTCTTGAGCATCGACGCGGTGCCGGGAGGGCGCGCGCTGATTTGGGAGCACATAGAAGACGAAGACGGGAAACCGTGCCCGAATCCTCGTGTGGTGGTGCCGCGGCAGATCATCCCGAATGTCGTGGATGAGCCGGTGACGGTGGATGTCCGCAGTTTGGGCATTCGCACGCCGCCGTGTACGCGCGAGCATCCGAGCTATGGAATCTTCGGGTTGTTCCACATCATTCCGCCGGCGCTGGCGTGGTTGTGGAGACTTGCGGCCCCGCGCGGATACGCGAATCCGAGTATTCTCGACTCGGGCGAAATGACAAGCGAAGGCGTCGGCTCGTATTGGCCGTTTGCGACGGGGCGGCAGGTGGATCACGCCAACTTGCTTCTGCGTCAGATTGAGAATACCCCGGGCACGCTGTACATTTTGTGTCCGAATCAGCACATTGGCGCGTGGTACACAGGCTTCATGCCGCAGTGGATCGCGCGCGAGTATCTTGCGCGGCGCGGCATGGCGAAGTTCCGTCCGAATCAGATTCGCGCGGCGCGGTGCCCGTTGCTGGGGTACGCGATGCACGATCTAACGGTGGAGGGGGTGACCATTCCGCTGTGGTTCTTGCAGGTTCACACGCAGCCGGAAGTGGGCGAAGAGGCCTACGACCAGGGCGCGGAGAT
>JBAZRU010000631.1:0-4401 GCA_041662805.1 Candidatus Hydrogenedentales bacterium
TGTGATTCCCTCGGCTTGCCACTGGGCCTTTGTTTCGGGATTCAATGCCGCTACGTTTGGCGCCACGATTAGCTGTTGAGTGGCCTCTTCGGCTCGTGCTATTGGCTGGAGTGTGCCAGACAATATGCCAAGAGTTGCGATCGCCCCAAGCAAGAGCGCGCGCACCCGCCTTGAGGGAGCTTGGCGGTCCTGACGAGGGTCGAGCAGGCTCCTGACTCGTTGTTCCAACGAGGAGTGATGCGCCATGGCTGCGGAGATCAGCGGGGACGCCGGGGCGAAACGCATCGTGCGCAACATGGCAAGCAAGTGGTCGGCATATTCGGAAGGGCGTGCTCCCGCAGCTAGCACCAGATCGTCGCACGCGCGCTCCGCGCTTATCGACAGACGTGCGGTCGCGCGCCACGTCAGTGGGTTGAACCAATACAGGGCGCACGCGAGTTGTGCGACAAGCTGCGCCGTCACGTCTGCCCGCTTCACATGCGCCAACTCATGTTCCAACACGGCGCGCTTTTGAGGCAAAGGCCATGACATCGCGGAGGGAGGAAGTAGAATCGTGGACTTCAACACCCCCCACGTCATCGGAATCTCCTCGCTCGCTCCAACGAGCAAACGCACCTGCCGTCTCACGCCGATTCGTTCTCGCGCCTCTTCAAGCAACGCAACCCATTCCGCGTCATTCATCGCTTGCGCGCGACGCGTCTTCGCGTACGTAGCAGCCATTCCAAGCATCAACCGCAAAATGCAGAAGCACGAGCCGATAGCCCACGCGCCCGCCATCCACAATGACCACGCGACAGTTCCGGGTGCGCTATCTGGCATTTCAGCACGTTCGGAATACGGCGCGCTGGACACGGAGAGTGATTGTGTCTCGCCGGCGGGACTCATCGAGCCAAGGCCAGTCTCAAGCGGGACTGTCCTCGCGTGCGCGGACAACAATGGCAGGTCAAGCGTTGGGAAGAGATACACAAACACGGGAAGCGCGAGCACCGCCAGGAGGCACAGCAACCAGAATTGATGGGACCTCGCGCCGGACGAACGACGGAGCGTCGGCGCCGCGATGAATGCCACGGCAAGGAAGACGCCGGATCTCAACGCCAGGTTGAGTGGAAACGCGAACAACAGTCCGGTCAAACCAGATAGCAGAAACGCGCTCATCGTTACCGTCCTTCCTTCCGGGCTTCCTCAATCAGCTTGGAAAGCCGGTTAAGATCCTCTTGACTCATGTCGTCGCTGGATAGGTCGAGCAATGCCGCAACCGTCTTGACGGCGGACCCCTCGTAGAAGGTCTGCAAGACTTGCCTTAATGCCGCGCGCGCGGCCCGGGTACGCGATTGTGTGGGCATGTAGATATAGCGGCCATCCATTTCCTTGTAGGTCAAATGCCCCTTTTCGACCAGGATGCGAAGGAGGGCCCGTACCGAGGAATAACTCGGCGGATCTTCCAATGCGCCGAGAACTTCCGCGACCGACGCACGTCCGCGCGCAAAGATTGCGTCCATGATTTGCCGTTCGCGCCGGCTGAGTTGCTGGGGAAGACTCTTGCTCATCAAAGCGCCCTCGCGGTTTCTATCTGCTAAAATTTTAGCAACAACCGCGTGAAACGTCAAGAAGATTATGCTAATTTTTTAGCAATCGTATCCGGAAAGCGCAACGTGTTGCATGATACACACTTACGTGGAAGCCAATAGCAGGACGTCGCAAGCGGGCAGGAATCGGAAGCGCGCAAGGGCGCAAAACGCCGTCCTACTCGACAATCTTCACCGGCGGTGGTTCGGAGTCGCCGGTGGTTACATCTTTCACGCCCTTGAGCGCGTCGCGAATCTGCTCGATCACGAGTTGGCGGATGCGAAAGACCTCGGGGCGTCCCGCGACGGAGGCATAACGCTGGTGCGGGTCGGCTTCGCTGATCTTGCCGACGGTGAGCGGACCCAACATGACCGAGCCCGCGCCTTGCCCCCCTTTCGAGGCCGTGACGCGCACGGTCATCATCGGTGCATCGAGGCCATATTGGGCGAGGTCCGTGGGCGCGGTAGGAGACTCGATGGCGTCGGCAATGCAAGTTTCCAACGTGTTCAGCAGCGCGTCCATGTCGCTCTGGCTTTCCCATGCCTTGGCGCGCGGTTCCTCGATGAGCCAGGCGCGCTCGCCTTTGCTGAAAATGTAGTTCGTTCCGTCGAACGCGAGCATGACTTGCGACACTTCGTCCTTCTTGAAGGACAACAAGCCCTTGGAAACGAAGTCGGTATACGTCGCGCGCCATGCGTCCACTTGGGTCTTGTCGAGGGCGGTGATGGCTCCGGTGTCCTGGGTGACGTAGTAGCTTTCGACGTTCGGAACCTGCGCGCCGACGAGGATTTCCATGGGGGCCGGTGAATCGGCGACGGTCAACGTGATGCGGATCGCGGGCGTATCCAGGCCATACTCCGGCTTACGCTCGGAGTAGTAGTTCGTGCCTTTGGCGCTCACGATAGCGCCGATGAAGCGCGACACGGCCCCCTGATCCGATTCCATTCCGGGAGGATCGGTCAATCGCCACGCCTTCCCTTCCGGGTTCTCAAGGGTAAAGGTCTGGGGACCGGCCTCGTACTTCAAGGACCGAATGTTCGAAGCGGGGTGCGTGAGGACGCGCTTTTCGGAGAACGAGTCCGTGCGCTTCGGGAACAACGTGACAACGTGGGCGTCCACGACGAAAACCTCGGAAGAAGTCTCTTTCTTTACGAATACGCCGCCCTTCTCTGATTCGCGTTCGAAGGAGCCGAAGTAGATCGTTTGGAGAGCGCCCTCTTTGCCGCATCGCACCGAAATGCGCGCCATGGGTGGGTCGAGTCCATAATCCGCAAGACGCTCGGGTTGATCGATGTAGCCGCGTCCAACGGCGTACTGGACCTCCGCCACGAGTCCTTGAACCATCTCCTGATCGGCCAATCCCTTGGTGGGCCCTAACACCTGCCATTGATTGTCTGCGCCCAATTCGACGACGACGGGCACCGTCTCTTTGAATGTAGCTTCCGGGCTTGCTTCGGCGTTCGCCGTTTCCGGGCTTGTTTCTGCGTCCGCCTTCTTCGGAGGGACAATCCAGGCAAACTCAAGCAGGGTGATACCTTCTTCGAGGTGATCGAACGGGTACCGGTCGCGCAGCACAAGCAACGACCGATCCAATTCGAAAAAACTCTCGGGCTTGACGAGAAATACAGCGCCGTCCTCGTCGAGGGCGTAGCGGAATTTCTTGGTCGGATCCAGCGCGCCGAAGCTTAACTTGACCTCTTTGTCATCCCCAGTCTTCGCTTGGATCTTCAAGACTGGCTTGGCCAGACCATATTGCTCCAAGTCTTCGGGAGATTCCGCGATGGTGCGTTCGTTGGACAATTCGGCGAGGGCCGTCGCAACGCGCTCCCACACCTCCGGATTCGGACGAACAGGATACGGCTGCGTGACCTTCCACGCCTTTTCGCCGTCGCGCACGCCGGAAGATGCGCGCTCCCCTTCGCGTTCGATGGTAATGGCTTGGACGGAAGCAGGCGCGAAATCGAAGAGCTTCTTCGCTTCCGCGACGTCTCGCACCGATTTCTCCTGCCACAGCGTCATGCCCCAGTATCCGAGGCACAGCAACGCGAGCAGTCCCGCCAGCGCGATGGTCGAGCGCGGCTTCATCGATACTTTCTCCGGACCAGGAACGTGCAGAATCCGACGAGCACGATGACCTGGAACACGCCGAGGGTCGAGACCCATGTGAGGATCTTCTCATCGACGTCCGAAAGCTTGATGGGCACGTTCTCTTTGCCGCGCGGCCGTGCCGCGATGATGTCTTCCTGTTCCGTGAGCCACGCCACGCAGTTGAGCATGAAGTTGAGGTGCCCGCCGCTACGCATGTTTTCGGTCTTGGCCAGATCGGAATCGCCGATGATGACGATCCGGGCATCGCGCGTGCGCCCTGCGTCGCCGGTCGGCGTATCGGTCTTAATCGTAACCGCCACGGCCACTCCCAGCGAGCCGAGAGGCTCCTTGGCCGGGTCCTGAACCGGTGCCCGCCCAGAGGCCAGACCCGACAAATCGGTCTCCGCATAGGCATACGGAAGGGTCCGGAGGATCGTATCCCCCACGACGTTTTCCGGGAGCTTTGCCGCGAGCGTAACGGTTCGCGCCGCATTGAGATCGATTTGCTTGTCAAAGCCTTTGGTAATCGGGCTCGACTGCGAATAGCACCCGTTGAACTCCACGTTCGGGACATTTATCTCACCGAACTGTTTGACGGCCGCGGAGTCGGTCAGCAACGAGACTTGGCCAAGGCGGTCGTTGACGCCGGAAATGACAAGGTCTTCGCCCACGACAATGCCGAACCGTTGTTCCAACCAGGTGAGCACCTGTTTTCGAACCGAGGCAGCGCCCACGATAACTTGGGGA
>JBAZRU010000632.1:0-4394 GCA_041662805.1 Candidatus Hydrogenedentales bacterium
GGCGGTGGCGTACTGCCGATGTTCGAGGCGATGGCGCCCTGCATGGACATCTGGGTACCAAGCATCTACATGCTGGCGGAAAAGACGCCGCTGATGGACGTGGTGCGCAAGAACGGCAAGATGCTGTGGTCCTACAATTGCGCCTATGCCTACAGCCGGCCGGTCGGCCCCAATCTCAAGAACATGAACCTCATCAGCGATTACCGGGCGGCGGCGCCGTTCGCCTTCCGGCACGGCGGCACCGGCATCGGCTTCTGGTGTTACAACATGGGCCCTGATCCGTGGGGGCGGATTGACATGGAATACCCGATCGTCTATCCGGGCCGCACGAAGCCCGTCACCAGCCGCCGTTGGGAAGCGGTGCGCGAAGGCATCGAGGACTACCGTATCTTGTTCGCGTTGCGCAGCCGAATCGACGACGCCGTGCCGCAACAATTGCCCGGCGAAGTGCGCGCGAAGGTTCAACACGTCCTTGACACGAGTCTTCCCAGCATGCTCGACCCGAGCTACGAGGAAGTCCGTGTAGGCCTCGGCCGCGACGCAATCGACTTCACCAACAACGACGCTACCATGAAGGCCTTCCGCGAAGAAATGCTCGACTGCGCTCAAGCCGTCGCAAGTACAGGGACCGCCGAAGAAGCCGCGCCGTAGCGGAAGGGTATTACCCCACGATTTTCATCAGCCGCGCTTCGGACAGAATCATCGAACGCACCGTGTGGTAATTGATCTTCCACGCGTGCGCCATGTAGTCCCAGAGCAGGTTGTTGTTCTCGTCGAACAACGGAAACCACTCGC
Source organism: Candidatus Hydrogenedentales bacterium (assembly GCA_041662805.1). GTDB lineage: Bacteria > Hydrogenedentota > Hydrogenedentia > Hydrogenedentales > SLHB01 > JAIBAQ01. Next base: position 796 of record JBAZRU010000632.1, read on the forward strand.
CCACGGGATGATTGATCACCTTGTCCATCACGAAGCGGTGGATGTTCTCGTACGCGTCGATGTACTTCTCGTCTTTCGTGACGAGATATGCGTCGAGGAACCCCGTCAACGCCTCGGACTGCTGCCAGAATTCTTTGTTGCGCTCGCGGGCGGGCCCGTCGAAGGGGCCTTCGCAATAGATGCCCCCGCGCTGCCAATCCACTCCGTACTTGTGGGCATGCTCGAAGATCTTCTTCAACGGCTCTCTGAACCGCTCGATATCCAAATCGAGAATCTTGATGGAGTGCAGCAGCAACCACGCAAACTCGATGTTGTGACCGTAGCTGGTATTGTCCAGAGGCCGCGCCTCGTCGTCGACGTCGCGATCCGATCCCCACACGTCGGCAAACAGAATCTGTCGCAACGGCGTCCAGTCGATGGCAAACTGGGCCATACCCAGGCCGTGTTGCGGATGCAGAATGCGCTTGAAAATCAGATCGATCACTTCGATGGTCTTCTCGCGATAGATGCGCGCGCCCGTCGCCTCGTAGAGATTCGTGAACGCCTCCATGAGGTGCATGTGCACGTCGAACGACTTGCGGTCGCCGCCGTATTTGCCGGGCCGCTTCTTCGACCAATCTTCCTCCAGGAACTCGTAATAGCCGCCGTGGCAATTGTCCGCCGCCAGAGACTGCAGAATCTCGTACGTCTTCACGGCCCACTCGATGCCGCGCGGGTCGCCCGATGCCATGCCGTATTCGCTCAACGCATAGATGGCAAACGAATGCCCGTACGTCAGTTTGCTGCGATTGATCGGCGTGCCGTCCTGCGCCGCCGTCCAAAACCACCCGCCGTGGGCGTCGTCCCAGAAATGGTCGATGATGAAATCCACGCCTTGCCGTGCGATATCGAGAAACTCTCCCCGGCCAAACCCCGAGCGGTGCACCGATGAATAGGTGTAAATGCACCGCGTCTGGCACAAATGCGTCTTTACCGTCTCTCCCGTGGGCACGCCATTCCGGTCGAGATAGGTCAAGTATCCGCCGTACTCCTTGTCGACCCCGTGGGTCAGCCAGAACGGCAGGAGCTCGTCGCGCAGGTGATTTTGGACTTCGTGCAGGAATAGTTCGCAACGTTCGGAAGCAGACATGGTAATACACCTATTGGTTTGGATCGCTCAACCGGAATCAGGCCCAAAACGGCTGCCAATAGTGTATTCTCCGTCCGATCAAAAGACAACCGGAGACCAAGATTTACCAATAGGTTACGGGCCTTAACCCCATGTTTTGTCCCGATTCCCATTTCTGTCTGGTATACTGATGCTGCAAGGTCAGTCAGCAAGCCGCAGTGACTCCACAAAATGGAGGGATGAGCATGAAGCGAGTACCCATTGCGCGGGATTGTATGTCCGAATGGTATGCCGTACTTCGACCGGAAATGGATGTCTATGAAGCCATCGACCTCTTGACCCGAAAGAAGGCATCGGGAGCGCCCGTAATCGACGGCGAAGGATGCCTGCTCGGCATCCTCACCGAAAAAGACTGCCTGCGCGTCCTCACCAACAGCACCTATGGCGAACTTGCGACGGGCGCTGTCGCAGACTACATGTCGGAGGTCAAGCACACCCTCGCTCCCGACATGGACCTCTTCACCGTCGCGCGCGAATTCCTCGCCACCAACTTCGCGGTGTTGCCCGTCCTCGAAAACGGCAAACCCATTGGCCGCATCAGCCGCCAGAACATGCTTCGCGCGATTCTGGACATGCAGAAACGAACCAGAGACAAGAAAGTGAAGGAAGAAACCGACCTCCGCATGAAACAGCGGCCCCAGTCCATCAACGAGCTTCAGCGCCTCGTCGGCTCGACCCCTCCCGAGGCCGTTGCCGCGCTCATGCGCGACCGGCTCCGCGAATAAAGCCGTTTCAATCCGCAACGCAAAAGGCCCTCGCGAGACGCTCGCAAGGGCCGCTTCGTTTTCCGTCGATTTCGCCTGCACACAACACCGGCAGGAGCATCGTCGAGAGGACTCTCCATACGCTGGTCGCGGCACAGGGGGCTGCACACTCGTCCGCAAAAGGACGTGCGCTTTTCGCACTCTCGCTACGCTACTCCTGCCGACGCCTCTACTGTATCACCGGACCCGGAATTTGGCAATGGATTTTCCCGGCTTCACTGGAAATTCCGCTACCGCTTGGAGACAGCCAAGATAGCCACAGTTGCACCGACAGGCCGATAGTTCTACCCTGAACACGCACTTCTTGGAAGAGGTTTCCCCATGACTTTCAAAGAACGCCACCAACGCATCTTCCGGCGCGAGCCCGTGGACGGCATTCTATGGCAGCCGCGTATCGAACATTGGTACGAGACCAACAAACGCCTGGAGACGCTTCCCGATCGCTACCGCGACTTGTCGATGCTCGAAGTCTTCGACGACCTGGGGTGTTCGGTGCGCCCCTATTGGGCGTTCAACGATTGCATCCGCATCGTCGATGCCGATTCGGTGGCTATCGAGACGTACGAGGAAGGGCCAACGAGCACCGAAATCGTACGGACGCCCGTGGGTGAACTCGTGACGGTGATGGAACGGACGAGCGAGGCCTTCCACACGAAGAAGTTCCCCGTCGTCACGCCGGATGACATGCGGGTCATGGAGTGGCGCTTGGAACACCGCAGAATCCACTTCGACGCGCAGCACTTTGAGGATGCCTGTGCCCGAATCGGCGACCGCGCTGCTCCGTGCATCTACATCTCGCGCATCAATATCATGCGGCTCGTCATCGAATACATGGGATTCGAGTTCGGCGTGACGTCGCTCTACGAATATCCCGGCGAAGTGGAGCAACTCATTCGCGTCATAAACGAAACCGACGATGTATTGTTGGACGTCGTGTGCCAAAGCCCGATAGAGATCATCAATTTTGGCGACAACGTGCACCAGGCCCTCTGCGCGCCGCCCGTGTTCGAACGCTGGGTGCTGCCCGAATACCAGCGCCGCAACGAGCGCCTGCACGCAGCGGGCAAGAAGACCTATCCCCATTGGGATGGCGACTGCAAACAACTCTTGCCCTACGCCCGAGATTGCGGCTTCGACGGATTCGAGGCCATCACACCCGTGCCGCAAGGCGACGTCACGCTGGAAGAAGTCCGCGACGCCCTCGGCGACCGGATCATGCTCGATGGGATTCCCTGCACGGACTTCTTGCCCGACGAACCACTCGACAGCCTTATCTTGAACACCCGCAAGTGCATCGAGTACTTCGCCCCGAATCTCATCCTCGGCATCTCGGATGAAATCTCACCCGTCGGCGACATCGAACGCGTGCGGCTTGTCAGCGAAATGGTGAACGGCATGAATTGCTCTCGCGCGTCATAAGACCGATCCGTCCAATCTGACCGATCCGTCTCATTCGGAAATGCCCTTCGCTATCGATGCGCGATACTCTTTGCCATTGCTCGAACTCTTTGGGGGTGGGCTTCTCCCCTGCAAAGTTTAACTCAGCGCGGATCCGGGGGAGGCGGCCCGAAATGGTCGGGGGGCGGGAGAAACGGCGGCATCAGGCTGCTGTGCATCTTGTCGAATTGCTCTTTCCACATCGCGGCCTGCTTTTCGTCCAATACCGC
>JBAZRU010000633.1:0-4392 GCA_041662805.1 Candidatus Hydrogenedentales bacterium
ATACACATTTGGGGATGACGCCTTGTTCCATTTGAATCCAGATCGCGAGGGAGAACTCGCCGGCATTCGTTTGCCTGCCGAATGGGAGCCTCAATCCGGAGTGCAGCTTACTTGGCCGCACGCTGGGACTGATTGGGCCGATTCTTTGGACTTGGTTGAACCCTGTTTCGCAGCCATCGCCCGGGAGATCAGTCTCCGCGAGCAGGTTCTGGTGGCATGCCCGGAACCGGGGCCGGTCCGGAGGAAGCTCGCCGAAGCGGGCGCCAAAATGGAGCGGGTGCGGTTCGTCGCCGCCCCATCGAACGATACATGGGCGCGGGACCACGGCCCGATCACTGTCGTGGTGCACGGTTCGCTCTTCTTGCAGGACTTCCGGTTCAACGGCTGGGGCGGGAAGTTCGAGAGCAAGCTGGACGACGCGCTTACCGGCGTGCTTTTCCAGGCCGGAGAGTACGGCGGTTCGCTGTTGCATACCATTGACCTTGTGCTTGAGGGCGGCTCCATCGAATCCGACGGACACGGGACGATTCTAACGACCTCTCGATGTTTGTTGTCGCCCACGCGAAATCCCGGGCTGGACAGGGCGGGCGTCGAGATGGCATTGGGCAGATGGCTGGGGGCAAGCGTTGTTCACTGGCTCGATTACGGGTATCTTGCGGGGGACGACACCGACTCGCACATCGATACGTTGGCCCGTTTCTGCGATGAACGGACGATCGCCTACGTCGCGTGTGACGATCCCACGGACGAGCACTACGATGAACTTCAATCCATGGCGAAGCAGCTACGAGCCTTACGCGATCCCCTGGGCGCTCCCTACCGTCTTTGCTCGCTGCCTATGCCGCGCGCATGCTATGATCCCGAGGGACAGCGGTTGCCGGCGACGTACGCGAACTTTCTGGTCATCAATGGGGCCGTGCTCGTCCCTACTTACGATGACCCTGCCGACGCTACGGCGCTGTCAGTCTTGGGTGGGTGCTTCGCGAACAGGGAAATTGTGGGGATCGATTGCCGTAGCCTTGTCTTGCAGCATGGTTCATTGCATTGCGTGACGATGCAGTTTCCCGAAGGGGTATTGGGGTGAGTGAGATTCGTTTGGTTGCACTCGTTCAGCAGGCCTGCGGCGAAGACCGTGAGGCCAACCTTGTGTGTTCGCTGAATCGAATCCGTGAGGCGGCGGCGCGCGGGGCGCATGTCGTCGTCCTGCCGGAATTGCACTGCGGACGTTATTTCCCTCAGACGGAAGACACGCAGTATTTCGATTGGGCTGAACCCATTCCCGGACCGGCCTCTACTCGTCTCGGAAGCCTGGCGGGAGAGCTAGGTGTCGTCATCGTGGCATCCCTGTTCGAACGCCGGACCGCGGGCATTTATCACAATACTGCCGTCGTGTTCGATAGCGACGGGTCAATCGCGGGCACGTACCGGAAGATGCACATCCCCGACGATCCCGGTTTCTACGAGAAGTTCTATTTCACACCCGGCGACTTGGGCTTTAACCCTATCCAGACATCGGCGGGCAAGCTCGGCGTTCTTGTTTGCTGGGACCAATGGTTTCCCGAGGCGGCGCGCCTGATGGCATTGCGTGGGGCGGAGATGCTGATTTACCCCACCGCCATCGGCTGGAATCCCGACGATCCCCAAGATGAGAAGGACAGGCAACGGGACGCGTGGGTCACGCTCCAGCGGGGCCACGCCATTGCCAACGGCATCCCTGTTATTAGCGTCAACCGGGTCGGAAGCGAGCTTGATCCTTCGGGTGCTACGCCGGGCATTGACTTCTGGGGGAGCAGTTTTGCAGCGGGGCCCCAAGGAGAAGTATTGTGTTGCGCCGCAGCGGACAAGGAAGAGACGCTTCTGGCCGAAATTGACCTCGCCCGCTCGGAAGACGTCCGGCGGATTTGGCCGTTCTTGCGCGACAGACGAATCGATGCCTATTCCGGCCTTGAAAGCCGGTACCTGGATTGAGGTTGGATTGGGGGACTGACTTGCTGTGAGTAGCAATTGCAGCGTGCTTTGGGGAGATCACCTTTAGATGAGCGTAGTCCTTTGGGGCGTTCTGGCCTACGTCGGCGTGCAACTTGGTATTGGGCTGTTCTTTTCCCGCCGAATGAAGTCCGAATCGGACTACTACCTTGCCGGTCGAAAGCTGGGGATGGGCATCAGCACCATGACCATTTTCGCCACCTGGTTCGGCGCTGAAACGTGCATCGGCTCTTCCGGCAGAATCTACAGCGATGGACTGTCGGGCGGACGCGCGGATCCTTTTGGCTACACGCTTTGCATCCTGGGTATGGGGCTTTTTTTTGCCGTCCCCTTCTGGAAAAAGCAACTCACGACGTTGGGCGACTTGTTTCGCATCCGTTACGCCCCTTGGGTCGAATCTATTGCGGTCATCGTCATTGCCCCGAGTTCCGTCATTTGGGCCGCCGCCCAGATTCGCGCCTTTGGCCACGTCATTTCCGTTTCTTCGAATTTTGGCGATGGAATCGCAATCACTGCGGCCGCCATCGTCGTTATCGCGTATACCACCATGGGCGGCATGTTCGCCGACGCCATTACGGATGTGGTTCAGGGTATTGCGCTGATCGTTGGCCTAGTCGTCCTCGCCGGCGCCGCGTTCTATGCGGTAGGTGGATTCCACGGAATTGCAGAGGCCATCGAGCCTAGCCGTTTGACCTTGTTCTCGGGCGGAGACGAATCTCTATTGGCGCGCCTCGACGGTTGGGCAGTCCCCATATTTGGGTCGATGCTTGCCCAAGAACTGATCGCTAGAACGCTTGCCGCGAAGTCGCCTCAAGTCGCGCGGTATTCCGCCTTCACTGCATCGGGCCTGTATTTTTGTGTTGCGTGCGTGCCGCTGCTTTTGGGCTTGATCGGTCCCACCCTGCTTCCGGGCCTCGAAGATTCCGAGCAGTTTTTGCCGACGGTCGCCCAGAAGCTCCTGCCGACCTTCATGTATGTGCTGTTCGCCGGCGCGCTGATTTCGGCCATTCTGTCCACCGTGGACAGTGCCCTCTTGGCCGCGTCCGCGCTCGTCTCCCACAACCTCATCGTTCCCCTGATCCCTAACGCAACCGACAAGAAGAAGGTGCTCATCGCCCGCGGCACGGTCATTTGCTTCGGGGTCATCGCTTACGTAATGGCCTTTCGGGCGGACGACATCTACGACCTCGTGGAAACCGCTTCCGCGTTTGGTTCGGCCGGTGCATTTGTCGTCGTCGTATTCGCCCTCTTCACGCGCTTTGGCGGTTCGATTACGGCGGTCGCCACGCTCATCGTCGGCTGCACGGCGAACGGCATTGCGGAGTATGTGTTCGAACTCGACTACCCCTATCTGATGGCGCTTGCGGCTTCCTTGGCGACGTACTGCTGCGTCGGCATATTCGACCGCGCCCGAGCGGAAGTCGCGGTCAACGACGCAGTCACGGAAGGTGCCGAGGCGTAGATATCCCGGTTACAAGCTGCGTAACTGCCCGCCAACGACCCGGTTGATTGCAGTGTGCCTACAGAATGGACTCTGTTATGTTTTGATACTAATCGGCTCGATCAGTATATAGTCCGCCATATCTGCAAACTATCCCGTTGATTTGTATCGACTTGCCTGTCATTGCGACGACTTTCTGACATGATGAATCGTGTCAATTGTGAGTGCTCCGGTTCGGTATGCCCTAAAGCACTGTTAGCAAACTCGATAGATCCCCTTGCATGAATAGAGTTGCGTGTGGTTACAATTCTATGCGTGTAGTTGCAAGGGCTCCGGGGGCCTGCCCGGTAGTAGGAAAGGGAAATCGCATGCCGAGTCAACGTGTAGTGCCTACAATCCTGTCAATCCTTCTCGTTGTTGTCTTGTTTTCGGGATGTCCTACAGAGCCTCCTCCTGGCGGAGGAGGGACGTCGGGAACGTACGTTGTGTTGGGCTACAACGACCTGGGCATGCACTGCATGAACCAGGACTTTTCGACGCTCATGATTTTGCCGCCGTACAACACGCTTCATGCCCAAGTCATCGAACGGCGAGGAGAGGAGCCCCGGATTGTGACGAGCGGCGTGACCGTCGAATACTCGATTCCCGGCAATACCGATTCGACGGACGACACGAACTTCTGGGACTATGCTCCCGCGCTGTTTGGCATTCCGAGCCTGACTGCCAATATCGGGCTTACAGGGAATGGGCTCTCCGGCACAATGAGCCCAACTGGCGACAATGACTGGGCCGTCACGGGGATACCCATCACGCCGATCGACGACGACGGAAATGAAAACGCGTACCAGTTGTCGCAGATTGTCGTGAAACTTGCCGGACAACAGAAGGCCTCAACTCAGGCCGTCGTTCCAGTGTCGTGGGAGATCAGTTGCGATCTCTGCCATGTCCCGAACACGGGAGAGACC
>JBAZRU010000634.1:0-4390 GCA_041662805.1 Candidatus Hydrogenedentales bacterium
CGAATTGTGGCAGCACCTGATCGCTGCCGTCTTTCCCGATGGCGTGCCCGCCGCGCTGGAACCGTTGAACCACATCGCGCGACACGGGTCGTTGGCGCGCCGCATCCTGCGCGCCGTCGATGGCGACACCTCGCGCCTTCGCGTTGAGAAAGTCTACGGGAAGTTGTGCGAGTGCTTGGCGTCTGGGGCGATGTTTTAGGGGGGCGGACAAGTACAGACGAGCACGGACAAGGCCGGACGTTTCGGCGAAACGTCCCTACCTCGTGCGACTTCCTACTCGGCCCGCTGCATATCGCCGGACTGGTCTTCGAGTTCTTGAGGGGGTTCTTCGTCTTCCAATGCAATCAGGGGCAACGGCGGATTGAACCGCTGAATCAGATCGGCCATGTTGGCGCGCAGGGGCGGGGCCTCGGCGGCGGAGACTTCTTCCAGCAAGGGGCGCAACAGGTCGTCCTGCCGCAACGCCGACGGCTCGCGTCCGGATTCGCGAAGCGAATGGACGACGTCGCCAATCGTGATCTTGTGGATGGACCGCGCGGGCGCATACGTCACCGGCTCCGTGCTGCATCGCCGCACAAGTCCTACCTCTTCCAACAGGTCCAGCGTCTGGTTGATCAACCGCGTCGGCACATTCCACTCTTGCGCCGCGTCGGCCACGGCCAAGCCCGATTCGCCCGAATCGAAGCGGCGGCACACCTCGACCATCGCGCGCAGGCCAACGGCCTCGCGGTAGGCATGGCTCGCGCCCGCGGCGTGCCGCTCCATCGCGAACGTCTTCTCGTTCTGATAGGCAAACGTCAATTCCGCGCCGAAGAGCAGGATGATCCAACTGATGTGAATCCACATGAGCAATAAAGGGAACAGCACAAAGCTCGAGTAGACGAGGCTGTTGCGGCTCACACCGATCTGAAGCTCGACGTAGGCCCACGAGGTCAGACACCACAGCGTCCCTGCCACGACACCCCCGAGCAACGCATATCGCCACATCACCTTCGTGTTTGGAACCATTGCGTACAGCACCGCGAATGCAACCCAGATCACGATGTACTGAATCCCGCGTAGGCCGTATGCCAGGACGCCAAGGCGCTCGGCGATGGGTCCGCTCGTCAACACGGCGGTAACGCTCAAGACGCCTGCGACCAGGAAGGGCAACAGCAAGACCACCATCATGTAATCGCTGAAAATGCGATACCACGAGCGCGTAGCCTTCAGCCCCCAAATCGCGTTGAACGCCGATTCGATATTCCACATGAGGCCAAACACGGTTGCAAACACAAAAAGAAGGCCCAAGGTCCCCATCTTTCGAAAGTCGACACTTTCCTTGGCCCGGGCCGCAATCCACGCGACAGGGTCCACGTCCTTGGGGTCGGGCACATCCCTTTTCAGCTCGGGGAAAACCCACTCCAAGAGCATGGCGGCGACCTGCTCGTTTGGATCCACGGTCTTCGCATCCGACGGGCCGGACGGAGTAACGGTCAGCACATCGGCCGCTTGGGACGCGGGTGTCACGGGCAATGCCTTGGGCGCATTTGTCTCCTCGGTCTGTACGCGGCTATCCTCAACCATAGACAACACAAAACTCGAGATATCCGCGCCGAGGTTCAGTTGCTGGATTACGAAGAAGATGATTGCCAGGAACGGCACAATCGAGAGGGTCGTTGTGAAGGTGAGCGCGGCGGCGCGCAACAACAACGCCCCTTGCAGCAGGTTCTGCATCAGCAGGATCACCACGCGCACTTGCTTGATGATAAGCCCGTGCGGGATCTGCTCGCCGGGGCGGCCGATATACCAAATGTCGTGCGTGACGAAGCGGCGTCCCCGTTCCAAGGCGTCCAAGCCGCTCTGTATGTAGCTGATCATGCGCCCATGCTACACCGCGTGCCGTGCCACGGGCAATGCAGGGGGGGTCGGATACCGGCAGGGTATGGCTTTCCAAGACAATAAGACTGATCCAGTCTGTCGGGCTTTGCTTAACCGACATGTGTAACTCCTTATGCGTCAATGGTGCTCGTCTCGCGATCCGAAATGCAACACCGTTGATAAAAAAGGACTTACAACGAAAGTCCGACAGACTCGATCGGTCCTATTCTTGAGGAGCACCCCCTTTTGCATTTCCCTTAAGGTTGAACCCAACCCACCCACAGGACTATACAATGAGTGATTGTCATGCGCGGAAACCATCGTTCCGCGCGCCTGCAAACGGGAAAGGGGAGCAAAGATGCGGGGAATACTCATAGCGCTATGCTTATTGGGCGTCGGTTGCGCGACCATGCAGCCGAAGGCGGCCAAGACCGAAATCACGTTGCCTTCAATGTTCAGCGACCACATGGTCGTGCAACAAGGCAAGCCCGTCATGGTGTGGGGCAAAGCGGCCCCGAAGGCCCGGGTGCAGGTTGCCCTCGGGTCGGAGACAAGCTACACCCGCGCCGATGAATCGGGCGCATGGAAAGTTGCCCTCAAGCCCTTCCGCGCCGGGGGCCCCTATGACCTGACCGTCAAGTCAGGCGGGGCGAAGGCCGTAATCCAGGATGTCCTTGTGGGCGAGGTATGGGTATGCTCGGGCCAGTCCAACATGGAATGGCCGGTGTCCAGGGTCAACAATGCCGAAAAGGAAATCGCGGAGGCCAATCACCCCGAAATCCGCCTCTTCACGGTCGCGAAGAAAGTCGCCGGCGAACCGCTCGATGGCTGCAGCGGGGCATGGGAGCTTTGCACGCCCGAGACCATCAAGGAATTCTCCGCCGTCGGCTACCTTTTCGGGCGCCGCCTGAGTGAAATCCTCAAAGTGCCGGTCGGTCTTATCGATTCGTCGTGGGGCGGCACGCCCGCCGAAGCCTGGACCAGCCGTCCAACTCTTGAGAAAGACCCCGACCTCGATGTCATCGTGAAGCGTTGGGACGACCTGATTGCGAAGTATCCGGAAGCCAAGAAGCAACACGATGCGGCCATCGCCGAATGGCAGAAGGCTGCTGAGGCCGCGAAGGCCAAAGGCGAGGCTGAGCCCAAGAAGCCCGGCGAGCCCCTCGGGCCCGGGCATCCCCATCGAGCTTCCGGCCTCTACAACGGCATGATCCAGCCGCTGATTCCCTACGGCATCCGCGGGGCGATTTGGTACCAGGGCGAATCCAACGCCGGGCGCGCCTACCAGTACCGCGAGCTCTTCCCTGCCATGATTCAAGACTGGCGCAAGAATTGGGGGTCCGACGACTTCCCCTTCCTCTTCGTGCAACTCGCCAACTTCATGGACCGCAACCCTGACGCCAACGCGCCGTCCGCGTGGGCTGAGCTACGTGAGGCGCAGTCGATGACCCTGTCGCTGGCCAACACCGGCCAAGCCGTCATCATCGACATCGGCGAAGCGAAAGACATCCATCCGCGCAACAAGCAGGATGTGGGTCTGCGCTTGGCCCAGGCCGCGTGGAAAGTGGCTTACGGCATGGACACCGCGATTTACTCCGGGCCCACCTATGCCTCCATGCGCGTCGACGGCAACAAGATTCGCGTCACGTTCAAGAACGCCGACGGCGGACTCATGGCCAACGGCGGCGAACCGGTCCACGGATTCGCCATCGCCGGTGAAGACAAGAAGTTCGTCTGGGCCAACGCCAAGATCGAAGGCAACGAAGTGGTCGTCTGGGCCGACGCCATCGCCCAGCCCGCGGCCGTCCGGTACGGCTGGGGCGACAATCCGGATTGCACGCTGTACAGCGGCGCCGGCCTCCCCGCCTCCCCGTTCCGCACCGACACGTGGCCCGGCGTGACCATCGACGCCAAATAACCGGCCAACGCCGGAATATCGAGAGCCAACCTACCGCCGCCGGGCTCGCAAAAGGCCCGGCGGCGGCTCTGTTCCGTACCACAAGCCGCGAATGCGGAGTCGTGGTAGGTAAGCACGCTTCCGCCGCATCTTCTACACCCTTCCTTCTTAGCCAGTCTGCTCGCTCAGGAATCATAGACTTCGGAGAAGACTAGACCAAGAGTGGCGGAGCGCCGCGTAATTCATAATGGCGAGGCAATTTCCCTTTAGAGACGAGGTCAAGCTTTGACGGGGAGAGTCGCTTGAACCGGCTGTGCCACGTTCGAGGCCATCCTTTGCACGTTCGTACCTTCCCATATTCCCGCGCTCCAGGAGTGCAACAAACTCCCCCTTATATATAGGCGACAACATTGAAGGACCGAACCATGCCTACGCAGCCTGCGCAGTCCCGTTCACAACCGGCGGCTCTGAACTTCAGACCTCAGACCTCAGACCCGCGCCGGCACCCCCCCCTCATATATTGATTTTGTCTTCTGAAGAGATGCGCTACTTTGGAAGGCAGAGGCTGGCGAAGGTGGGTAGCCCCCCGGAGCGCTTCGTGACAAGCAGCTCGAATTCAAGATGCCCTCGCCA
>JBAZRU010000635.1:0-4389 GCA_041662805.1 Candidatus Hydrogenedentales bacterium
CACTCCGGTGCCTCTCGTTATCGCGCTACACCCTTTCGCCGTCTCCGGCAACTACATGCGTTCCCTGACGGGCTTCGACGCCATCGCGGACGCCGAGGGATTCATCGTCGTGTACCCGGATGGAAAGCGGAGACTCTGGAATGCCGACCCAACGCCGCAATCCAGTGTGAGCCTCTTAGGTGAACCGGCGGACGACGTGGTGTTCATCTCCGCGCTTATCGACAAGCTCCTCGCGAGCCACGCAATCGATTCCAAGCGCGTGTACATTGCCGGGGCGTCGAATGGCGCCCTGATGACTCACCGGCTTGCGTGCGAACTGACGGACAAGCTGGCGGCGGTAGCTGCCGTGATGACGACCTTGCCCGTCGGTTGGGATGCTGCCGAGACCCCCTCGGAACCCTTGCCAATCCTTATGATACAGGGAGTCGACGACCCGTTCTTCCCGTGGGATGGTGGAACGGTTCAACAGGGTCCGTTCATCAGCAGTCAATACCTGAGCATGCCGGACACGGTCGATTTCTGGATCCAGAACAATGGCTCCCTGCAACCGCCGGTCTCGGAGCAGTTGCCAGACTCCGCTCCCGATGACGGCACTACCGCGTCGCAAGAGGTCTATGCTGCCGGGCCCGATGGCGCTGAAGTCACGCTCATTTCCATTGCGGGAGGAGGGCACACATGGCCAAGTGGCGACGTCAATTTCCCGGAGTCGCTGGTTGGCAAGACGTGTTTCGACATTGAGGCAAGCCAAGTCATCTGGGACTTCTTCAAGCAGCACGCTCGTCCGTAGGCTTTGACTACAGCTTTCTCGCCAAGGTAACCCCGTCTCGCACGGTAAGCATTAAAGCTTCCACACGCGGATCCGAGGCGACTTTCTTGTTGAAGGCGTCGATGGCGATATCGAGTCTCTTAACTGGATTCAGGACGCGCCCTTCCCACAAGACATTATCCACTACGAGTAAGCCGCCTTGCCTGACCTTGGGCAGGAGCGCCTCCCAGTAATTCGCATAGTTGTCTTTGTCCGCGTCGATGAAGGCCATATCAAAGGGACCCTCCAACGCAGCAATGGTGTCCATTGCGGGACCCAGCCTCAGCTCGATCTTCTCGCCGTGGGGACTCTGTGCCCAGAATCGCTTCGCGATATCCGTAGCGGCCTCGTCGATGTCGCAGGTAATACGCTGGCCGTCTTCAGGTAGGGCCTCGGCCATGCACAGCGCGCTGTATCCCGTGAATGTACCGACTTCGATGATGCGCGTGGCCCCCATTAGACGGACGAGCATGCGCAGAAAACTGCCTTCCGTCTTACCCACCTGCATGAAATGGTACTGCATCGATTTTCGAGTCTCTTCTTCCAGTGCACCAAAGAGAGCCGGGAGCTCCGAAGTGTGGGCGGCGGTGTAGTTCTCAATTGCCTCGGGTACGATTTCCATCTGGGATACTTCCTTTACCAATAGATGCCGCGCATGAGGGCTGCAAACACAACAGCCTCCGACGAGGGCTTGTCCTCTCCGGTGGCCTCATCTCCCTTTGCCGGATCCGTGTCGGGAAAGAGTTTGTAGGCTGTGTTGAGAATGACGTCCGCGAGATTGGGGAAGAGCGTAGTCATCACCTGCGCGAAAATGCCCAGGCGAGTTGCTATGCGCTTGGGCTGCTCGACGATGGCCTCGCACACCATGTCCGCCGCTTCCTCGGGTGTAAGCGCAGGGACATGCTCATAAAACGAAGTGGGGCTGATCATGGGCGTACGCACCAGCGGCATGTTGATGGTCGTAAACTTGATGTCCTTGTCCAGGAACTCGGCTTGCACGCACCGGGAGAACGTGTCGAGGGCCGATTTGCTGGCCGTGTAGGCGGAGAACCGCGGCGAATTCGCCAAGACGCCGATAGTCGATACGTTGATGATATGCCCACACCGCCGTTCTGCCATCCCCGGCATCACCTTCAGAATGAGCTTCACCGCTCCGAAATAATTGAGCTGCATCGTGCGCTCGAAATCATGGAATCGGTCGTAGGACTGCTTGATGGACCTCCGAATCGATCGCCCAGCGTTGTTCACAAGGATATCGACGCGTCCGTGGTCTTTGAGGATTTGGTCGATTAGTCTGTCGCAACTCTCCATGTCGGAAATGTCCGCCTGGTAGATGCACACCTTCCCTCCGTTCGCCTCGATCTCCTGCTGAGCATCGCGCAACTTCTCCAGCGACCGGGACGCGATCAGAGGCGTGCCTCCCGCCGCGGCAATCTTCAAGGCCGCGGCCCTGCCGATGCCTGAAGATGCGCCGGTAATCAGCACGACCTTGTCCTTGACGGCGCTTGCCAGGGTACGGTCGCGATGAAGGTCCGGGTCCAGATTCCGCTCCCAGTAGTCCCACAACATGGGGGCATAGTCGCTAAGGTTCGGGCAGCGAATGCCGGTGCCTTCGAGTTCTTTGAGCGTGTCTCGGCAGTCAAACCGGGTGGGGTAATTCAAATAGCGCAGCGCCTCGCGAGGAATGCCGATGTCCTTCAAGAAGGTGTCGATGATCCTCCGGATCGGCGGCAGGTCAAGGACACCGTCGAGTATCCCCTTGGGGACGATATCGAACATGCGCGAATCGATACGCATGACGAACTGCGGGGCATGCGCCGCCTTGGCGAAGAGGTTGAGGATTTCGCCCGCACGGAAGGGTTCGGGATCGGTGACATGAAAGCACCGCTTGTTCAGGCCGCGCTTGTGAGCAATATGGTCGATGGTATCTGCCACATAGTCGACCGGTACGATATTGATCCTGCCACCTTCCAGACCGATGAGGGGCACCCACGACGGCAGGACCTTGCGGATCTTCTGAATGAACTTGAAGAAGTAATACGGTCCGTCGACTTTGCCCATCTCGCCGGTCTTGGAGTGACCCGCCACGATCCCCGGCCGGTAGATTCGCCAAGGGACCGCGCACTCCCTGCGCACGATACCTTCCGCGTCATGCTTGGCGCGGAAATAGGGGTGGCGCAGGTTCTCGGCTTCCTTGAACATGTCTTCCCGCCAATATCCCCGGAACTCTCCAGCGACAGCTATGGAGCTCATTTGATGGAAGCACTTGGCTTGAAGGAGGTTCGCTAGCTCAACCGCCCGCCGCGTCCCCTGAACGTTGACCAGGTTCTCAAGGTTCTCGTTCTCCGACAAGAGATTGTAGAACGCGGCAAGATGGAAGAAGTGCGTGATTTGTCCCTTGAGCTTGGCGATTTGCTCCTTCTTCAACCCCAGATGGTCCTTCTCCAGGTCGCCGTGGATGGAGACAATGAGCTTGGCGTTGACGCCAAAGCGTTTGCGCAATTCCTCCGCTTTCTGCTCGGAATCCTTGCGAACGAGGAGGTCGATCGTGCCTTTTCTACGGACCAACCTCTCAAGGAGGTGAGAACCGATGAATCCAGTACCGCCAGTAACGAAATATGCCATTGCCTATCACCTTGTGTGGACTTCATTTACCCCCGGATATGACCAGGGAAGGTAGGGGAAAGGTGTCAAGTCTAGCGGCAGCCCCTGACGGAGACAAGTATTTGCCTTATCGCGCCTTCGGAGGGGTGCATCAGAAAAGCGGGAATAAAGAAGACAAGACATACCGGCGGCGTCACCAGGATTGATACATGGGGCCGCGCTTCCGGACATTCTTTTCGCGGAAGTCTGTCGTGGGTGTCGGCCCGCGCGGAGTACTCTGCGAAAAGGAGAGCTTCCGGTCAGGGAGTGGGCACCCCCTGCCCACAAAGCGCAAGGGGTGCCCACTACGCTACGACAGAATGCAGGAGCCTACCAGGTCCCTTTGTCGCTCCTTACACTGATGTTGTCCAATTCGACGTTGGCGTTGTCCTTCACCACGAATAACAGTTGCTCAGAGCTGATGACTGGCGCGGCGGTAGTGCTGAGAATCAGCGTCCCGGCGCCGCCTCCAGTCGAACGATAGACTTTTACATTGGCTCCATCCAGTTCAGCGTAGATTCTGTACCATGTGTTCAGCGCGGAGCTTCCTGTGTATGTGGCCAGAACGGTGGCACTGTTCTTCAGCCTGAGCCTGATTGTGCCGGAACGGATTTCCAGATAGAGGCCGCTGCCCGCCACTGCTACTTCATTCTCCAGGAATGCGTCCACGCCATTTGTGGCGCTGTTCAGTTTGTAATCAAAGTCGACGACAAACTCGTGATTCTTGTAGTCTGGGTCGGCGCTATCGCTGGGATTGGGATGGAAGCGGTAGACCGAGGCGTCACCGGCTGCCGGTGTCCTCGTCAGAGAGCCGCCGGCCGTGACAGACCACGTTCCTCCGCTTGTCGTCCAGCCATTATAGTTGCCTGCTGTGAAGTCATCGTAGAAGAATACCCAATTCCGCCAGGACAGGACATTCTGCGTGGTAGTATACGTGTTGA
>JBAZRU010000636.1:0-4385 GCA_041662805.1 Candidatus Hydrogenedentales bacterium
CGATCTGCACATCCACCGTTCTCCGTTTCAGGAGAAATATGCCAACTCCAAGGGATTCATCATTAACGAGACCGTAAAGATGGCCTCAGGAGAGTGGGTCGTATTAATGGATTCGGACATCTTGGTTCCTCCGGACATGTTCCAGCATATCGACGCCCTGCAGACCGAGAGCTCCTTTATCGCGGCAGACGGCCGCAAGATGCTCTCGCCGGAGACTACCGCCAGAATTCTGCTCGGCGAAGTGTTGCCGTGGCGCGACTGGGACAGCCTCCTTGCGGATAGCAGCGAATTTCGGCTGCGAGAGGCGCACGGGGTGCCCGTTGGGTTCTTTCAATGCGTGCGGGCCTCCTGCTGGGATAAAGTGCAATATGAAGAACTTGATCATTTCGAAGGGTCGGACATGCGATTCGGTATGCGAATCATTGATGCTTTCGGCCCGCCCACGCGATTGAGCGGCCTTCCTGTCCTCCATTTGGACCACGGCGGCAGCCAATGGTATGGCACGGTGAAACACCGCTGAGCTCGGGTTTGGCGGCTTGTTCGCCAGTAAGGTACAGTACGCCCCATGAGTTCCATCGTCTACAACAGCCTCGACTCCCGTCAGCTCCGCCGCGTATTTCCCGACCTGATTCGCAGCCGCGGCCTAATCTACGACCTCGTGTCGAAGGACCTGCGGGCTCGCTACCGCAATACGGTCATTGGCTTCATGTGGACCGTCCTCCAGCCGCTTGCATTCACGCTTATTCTGACCTTCGTCTTTACCTATGTCTTCCCCGGCAAAGCCGCGGGCCTTTCGGGCGACCATCCGTTCATTGTGCACGTGTTGTGTGGGCTCGTTTTTTGGCAGATGTTCGCCACCTCGCTCAGCCGCGCGACGGGCTCGCTCATCGACAATCACGATTTGGTCAAGAAGGCCTATTTTCCACGCGAGGTTATTCCGCTCGCATCCATGGGGATTTGCGTTGTCAATGGAGCCATCGGGTTTGGGCTGTTCGTGGTGATTCGCCTCTGGTATGAAGGAGGTTTTGGGTGGAGCATTATGTGGCTGCCGGTCATTCTAACCATTCAAATCATGTTGACCACCGGCATGGCGCTGCTTTGCTCCTACCTGAATGTCTACTACCGCGACGTGGGGTATATCGTTGAAGTCGCCTTGACGTTCGGATTCTACGCGACCCCCATCTTCTATAGCGTCGAACAAGTGCGGGCGACCGCAGGCTCTTCACCCTTGTTCCATCTGTACATGCTGAATCCCATGGTGGGAATCATTTCCTCCTATAGGCAAGCGCTGCTCGACGAGGTGACCCCGTCGCCCGAACTTATGGCGTACCCATTTCTATGCGCGTTGGTTGTGCTTGCCGCGGGGTTCATCATGTTTAGACGCAACGCTCCCACTATTGCCGATCACCTCTAATGTCCATCATCGAATTACAGAACGTTGGAAAACGGTTCGCGACGCGCAGGGGCGCAGGCCTCTTGCTTGGGCGCCGTGGCCTCATCGATATGTTTCGCGGACGCCGCACGGAAACGTTCGACGCGCTCAGCGGAATTACGTTCAATGTCGAACCCGGCGAATCCGTCGGTATCATCGGGCCCAACGGGTCGGGCAAGAGCACGTTGCTCAAAATCCTCGCCGGCGTAACGACTCCCTCCACCGGCGAGGTTTCCATTCGCGGGCGTGTTGCCTCCCTGCTCGAATTGGGCGCGGGGTTCCATCCTCTTCTCACAGGGCGCGAAAATGTTTACCTCAACGGACGCATCCTCGGCATGTCCCACAAGGACGTCGACGGGGTCTTTGATCATATCGTGGAATTCTCCGGAATTGCTCCGTTCATTGATAACCCCGTCGAGACCTACTCCAGCGGCATGTTCGTGCGCTTGGCGTTTTCAGTGGCCGTGCATTCCAATCCCGACATCTTTCTCGTGGATGAAGTGCTTGCCGTAGGGGACGAAGAATTCCAGCGCAAGTGCCGCCAGCGCATTATCGATTTGCGCGACCAAGGCAAGACCATTATCTTCGTCTCTCACGACCTCGGCCTGGTGCACGCCCTGTGCGATCACGTCGTCCTGCTCACCAAAGGCAGAATGGTCACCCGCGGCACTCCCCAGCAAACCATCGAGTACTACCTTCGCCAATCTGGCTCGCCCGAAGGTGTTCACTCGTTCGCCGAAGGAGTGGTTGACGCGGTCTTCGCAAATGGCAGGATATCCCTGTTTCGAGACCATACCGAAGTTAGTGCTCCTGGCGGTCTCCGGGCCGAAGTCTTTTCAATGGAAGCATGCCATCCCGCTCTTGAAGCGGATTGGCGCGTCGTTGAAAGAGGCCCTTCGCATTGCGTGGCGCGTGGCCGTATGCCCCGTCTGCCAATGGTGCACATCTGGGAAATGAGATTGGCAAATGGAAAGCTCAGCTGGAGCCTTGCCGTTGAGTGCGACCGCCCGACTCCGGTCACCCTGATAAATACGAACCTGGCCTTTCCTGCCCTGTACCGTCACTGGAGCTATGGCGATTTGGAAGGCATGTTCCCCGAAGTACTCCCTACCGACAGCACGTGGACTTCCGTGGCTGCGTATACGGCCCCGTGTCGTGAGGCAGCTCTATTCTCGCCGGACGAATCGCTTCATCCCTGTGTCGACGTGCGCGTAGATACCCGCCATCCGTTCGTTCGCCTATTCTGGTTCAACAGCGATTATGTCGCCGGTTCGCGCATCCTTCAGGTAAACGCTCACCTTCCTGCCCACGAAGCGCGTCTTCCCGAAGGCCGTACTGAATTATTCAAGACGACCATAGACCTCGGTTCCTCGCACGATACGATTCACGCCCGTTCCCAAGCTGTCCGAAGTATCCAATCCGGCGATGCGGAGTATCGCATCGAACATGGAGACGTGTGCATTTCTCTTGGCGGAAAAGAGATCACGAGAGGTTGCCATGTGTACAGTTCACTTCTGATTGGCCACCTTTGGAACGACAGTCCAGGGTTGCAATGGGGAAGCGTCCTTCGGAACGGCAACGAACTGCAAGTCTCCGGCGAGTCGCGGCGCCTGCCTTTTCATCTCCTCTGGAAGATCGCCCCCTGCGATTCTGGAATCCAGATAGAGCTCTGGCTCGATGCATTGGAACCATTGGACGTTCAGGAATACCAAGTCAGCATTATGCTTCGTGACGAATACAGCCGTTGGCAAAGTGAATACGAGTCAGGCGTGTTCCCCGCCATTCCCGCGAGTCAGGAAGACTGGACCCATCTGAATGCCGACTACAGGCCAGGAAACCACATCTCCGCTTCGGGGCCATCACTTCCTCAAGTAACGCTAACCAGCCACAACCCGGACTGCCCTCCCAGAATGACGGCCCTGAACACCGCTTACTTCGAAAACGCTCGCGTGCTCCAAGCCCTGCACACTCCGGAGCGATTGGCGTTTCACTTCAAACGTGGTAGGCATCTCCTCTTCTCGGGCATGATCGGAATAGAGGCCTGACGGGGCAGGCTGCGCGGATTGACGCGAAGCAGACCGCACATGCGCTCCATAATGGCAGCGTTAGTCCGACTACGGGCGCTCCGAAACGGGCAGCCGAGCCGTCACCGCCCATGCAAGCAAGTAACCTGCGGCAGCGATCGCCAACACGACCGTAAAGCTGAACCAAATAGCCAGGACTATGGCCAATATGGATCCGAGCACCGTTGTGCCGCCGTTCACGGCCCACATCCATGGAACAGCTTCGACAGATGCTTCGGAGACACGGCGAAGCCCGCTTGGAAATGGCATGCCCAGCATGAAGCCCAAAGGCACAACCAACAGGACGGTCGCCAATCCTCGAACAAGAAGTGATTGGCCTAAAAGAGCGCCCACGACATACGGGTAGACGAACGCCGCGGCCAAAATGAATCCCACAAGAACAAAAAAGCATGCTCCAAGATTGAGCTTCAACATGTGGCGCACTTGACTGCCAATGCCCGCGGAAATCAGCAATGCCGCAAGCACAAGCGCGAGCGAACGCGATGGATGGCCTAAGAGCAGCGCAAAACGCTGCATCAGTGAGATCTCGATGAAGATGAAAGATATACCCAGGCAGCTAAAGTACACCAGCCAAGTCTTGAAGTGACGCACTTTCTTCCCGCCTCGATAGGCAAGCGGCGCCATCATAAACACTGCCACCGCCACAAGCGTGAACACCAACAAACTGAACAAAGTGAAAGACGGCCAGTGTCCTCGGATAAATACCCCCACGTTTTGGTCACCGATAACATTGAGCAAATTCCGAGGTTTGTCAAAGTGGAAAAAGAATGGGCTGTCGTCATAAACAGGACTGATATCGTATTCAAGACTGGCAAAGTAAGAGTCCTGCGCCCCATCCGCACGTGCTTCCAGAAAACGCCAGATTGTCC
>JBAZRU010000637.1:0-4385 GCA_041662805.1 Candidatus Hydrogenedentales bacterium
TGGGAAGAAGTATAGTCCGCGTGTTGGACAGGCACGAGCGAGTGCCTGTCCAACATGCGGGATCCATGGGAACGCACGGAGGCGGCCGCATGCTGAGACGATTCCTCTTGGCGACTCTCGTCGCGATTCCATGCTATCTGGCTGGCGCGTTCGGCGGGGGTGCATTGCTCTACGAGTTGTCGAGCAATACTCATGACCGAAGCATGGAAGCGGCCATGACGGGCGCGTTCGCGACAGGGCCCGCCGCGGCCGTCATCGGGTTCTTGACCGTAATGTTGTGGCCGAAACGAAACCGATAGCCTGCCTTAGTCTCGCTTGCCTCGCCTCGACGCCTGCATACTCTCAGGCCAGCTCAGAACCTCTTTGGTGAATAGCCTGTTGTGGCCTGTTGGGGTTCATTCAGCACTACGGCATGGTGGGATTGACATGTCAGCGATGAGTTGCTAAATTGGCGTCCATGTGAAGGGGTTGGGGCCGGGTGTATTTGTCTCCCCATCTGCGACAGTTCGTGATGCCAGTTTGGACTTGCGTCATTCTATGGATTTCTTGCAGGCGCATCTCTCGTAGTACCTCTAGTGGTTTGTGAACGGAGTCTCTTGTGGGCCGTGCAGATAGCAACCAACAGCGTGAGGAGCGGGAATCATGGCGAAGAAAGCATTGTGCATCGGGATCAACGACTATCCTGGGACGGGGAGCGACCTTTCGGGGTGCGTGAACGACGCAAACGACTGGAAGGCCGCATTCACCAAGCGAGGATTCTCCGTCTCGCAATTGCTGGACAAGCAGGCAACCGGCAAGGCGATCCGGAAAGCGATTTCGGATCTGGTCTCGGGGGCGGCAAAGGGCGACCTCGTAGTCATTCAGTATTCGGGCCATGGATCGTTTGTGCCCGACGAGGACGGCGACGAGCCGGACGGTTCGGACGAGTGCATTTGTCCGTACGACATTGAGAAGAATGGCCCTATAACGGACGACGATTTGTTCGAACTGTATAGCGCGCGCGAGCAGGGCGTGAAATTGGTTGTCGTTTCGGACTCCTGCCATTCGGGCAGCGTGGCGAGGTTTGCGCCAATCTCGACGCCCCCAACCGTGCGAGGGGCGGGCGCTCCTCAACGCAAGGTGCGTTTTCTTCCCCCTGCCGCGTTTCTATCCCAACGCGCAGCATCGAAGCTCGGTGTCCGGTCTTTCATTCGGCGTTCTGCTCCGCCTGGGCGCTACGCGGGCTTGCTCATGGCTGGCTGCCAGGACGTGGAGTACAGTTACGACGCATACTTCAACGGGCGGCCCAATGGGGCTTTCTCATTTGTCGCTCTGCAAGCCCTTGATAAGCTTGGCGCCAACAAGACCTATCTGGACTGGTTCAAGAAGATCCAAAAGGTGTTGCCCTCTCAGCAGTATCCGCAGTCGCCAAACCTGTACGGTTCATCGAGCATGAAGAAATGGAGAGTGCTCGCGTAGGAAGATGGAATTGGTGTGACGCTTGCCGTTAGACGCGACACGTCACGCGGGGGATGTGAGAATTGGAAGCGGGCCAGCGGTTTTGCCGCTGGCCCGTCTTCTTCAGGGTGCATGAGTCTTATTGCAGTTCGCGGGGCAAATGCGCTTTAGGGAAGGGAATTCGCCATACCGTTCAGGGCCGCGAATGCACGGGACATGGGGGTCGCGCCAGGATACTTTTCGAACGCGACGTGGCCGTCCATGTAGAGGATGTTGCCGCCGCCGGGGATGTGATTGTATTGCGACACATCCGTGGTCATGTTATCCGCCATGATCCACAGTTCGCTCTGGGCGGATGAGCTGGCGGCCGGGTTGTTGATGTCGCTGATGAAGAAGCGTTCAATCCCTTCGCGAAGCCGGTAGAACGTGGTACTCGTCGAGAAGGAAGCGTCGTTGTCGAGAACACTCGCATTGGCCTCCGGGTCATACGAGTCCATGATTCCGAGAAGGATAGTCATGGCGTTTGGCGCTATGTACGACATGAACGTTGTCTCGTTGATTGCCCCGTCGTTCATCTGTGCCGGATTCGTGTACAGCTTCTCATCGGAAATGGCCCAGCCCATGTAGAAGTACGAGCCGTCCGAGAAGCGGCACGGATTGGTGCCTTGGTCCACGTCGTGAAAGAAGTTGTAACGTCCGTTCTCGTATTCGGTAGAGCCTTCCGAATCCGAGGGGCAGATGAGGACTTTCACATCCGAAAGATACTCGGGAAAGACACTGGGGCCATTGAACGTGAATTCGATGGCGGTTCTTGGTTCGCAGTCTGTCGCAAGGGTCGTTTCACCCTGCCACATTAAGATCGGAGGGAACTTTTCCCCTCTCGATTCTCCCGAATACATTTTGAAAACAAGACCCATTTGCTTGAGATTGTTGGCGCAGCTTGCTCTGCGCGCCGCTTCGCGCGCACGCGCCAACGCCGGAAGTAGAATCGCCGCCAAGATGCCAATAATGGCGATGACGACCAACAGTTCGATCAGAGTGAAACCTCGCTTACGCATAATCCTGGATCCCCCTTGGTTCATGTTGCTGGAAATGGCCGCCCTTTGCGGTCTTTCCATTCGTCTTCGTACAGAGCCGTCTACATAGAATTGCAAAATGGCAGCAAATAGTTCTGTCGCAGCCTCAAAGCCCAGAAAGACGCTACTTGGGCGCGCATGCGTCTTCGGCTCGCGCGCAATCCCACCTCCTTTCCGTACCCGCTGCAATGGGCTCGCTGTCGATAAGTGCTCCCGGATCTATATATAGCCGTTGGATCGGCATTCCCGGATTCGCCATCCGCGCCAGAAGCAATTCCGCACTCTGGACGCCGATTTCGTGTCCGTTCTGGGGTCTGCGAATCATGTGGACTTCGGGCATTCCCAGCGGATACTCGTCGTCGACGATGGCCATCTCCATGTTTTCGCCTACGCGATATCCGAGGGCTGTCAGTTCTTTGTGTACGAGCCTGGCCGCATCGACATGGACGCATACGAAAGCGGTGGGGCGCTCACACTTGGCCATCATGGTTCCGATGGTCTCTTTGGACGATCGCTCCAGTTCAGCCAAGTCCACGACGTATTGATCGTCGTACCGCAATCCTGCGTCCAGCAACGCTTGCCGGTATCCTTCCACGCGGTCTTGAATACTGGAGGCGTTCGGGAATTCCACGCCGACGAACCCAATGCGTTTGTGGCCTCGCCGAATCAATTCCTGCGTCAGGCTGTGGGCTAGCGTGCGATTATCCGACACGACATAGTCCGCGTCGAGTCCGGGCAGGTATCGATCGATGAGTACGAAGGGAAATCGTCGCTCGATCAGTCCTTGAATTAGACCGCGCGTGTGTTCGTTGTCGTTCCCGATCCAGAGAACCAGTCCCGTGACACCGCTGTCGATGACCGAGCGGAGGAACCGCGGTTCGGAAGGGGCGTGCGGCTGCGGGAGGTTGAGGTTGTACGTTACGATCTGCAGAGGTTCCGTGGACGTTCGATGCATGAACCCTTGGACAACATTCTGAGAATGGCCCGCAATGACTTTGGGGATGACAATCGCGATGGCCCGCGCCCCCGCAACCTTGACGGCGGAGAGTTGCCCGGCCATGGGTGCGACATAGGAGCCGCTGCCTTGTCTACGAATCAGGTATCCTTCCACTTCGAGCTCTCGAAAGGCCTGCCTTGTTTGGCTTCTGTTGACGCCCAACTGCTTCGCCAACTCGATCTCGGAGGGAATCCGAGCACCTTCCCGCAAGCTGCCGTCCTCAATTTTGGACTTCAGCTCCTGCTTGATGCTCTCGTATACTGGCTCTTTCGTTGACATCGCCGCGAAGAGATACCCGGTTTGGATGTGTAGGACCTTTGGCTGATACCGCCGACGATTTGAAGTTCTAGTGTTACTTTACAATATGTTGACCAACTTGTCAATGGACTGGAAGTTGGTGATCTATTCTTGACTTCCCGCCACAAAAGTGGGTGGTGGCGGCGTCGGAATTGACGAGCGTTTTGTGCCTATATGATTGGAAATAAATAGCTTATGCACTATTGCCTGCGGGAGGTGGCGAAGATTCGTATTGACAACTTCTTGAAAGCGGATTAGACTGTATCTGAAAATATATTCACGTTATTGGAATGTCTTCGAGTATGGAACGCCGAATCCTTCATATTGATATGGATGCCTTCTTCGCCTCGGTGGAGCAGGTGCTTAACCCTGCGCTGCGGGGGAAGCCGTTGATCGTCGGGGGGGACAAGGAGGACTTGCGGGGAGTCGTATGTACGGCGTCGTACGAGGCGCGAAAGTTCGGCATTCATTCGGGGATGCCTTTGGCCCAGGCGAAGCGGCAATGTCCCCACGGTATTTTTATGCGGGGAAACTTCGAGCATTACCGGGAGGCGTCGGCGAAGGTGGCCGCCGTTCTC
>JBAZRU010000638.1:0-4382 GCA_041662805.1 Candidatus Hydrogenedentales bacterium
CCACTATACCGTGCCGTATCTGGATTCGCTCATGGTAATTCTCGCGGGATCGACGCTCCTCACGTACACCATATACACGTGCTCTCCCGAGGTCGTTCAGCGCGCGGGAACGGACAAACTCTATATCACGCTGCCCTTCGTCGTGTATGGCTTGTTCCGGTATCTCTATCTAGTTCATCATAAACGGGGTGGTGGCGATCCAAGCCGGACCTTAGTGAAGGATATACCAATACTTGCGACGGTACTTTTGTGGGGGCTGACTTGTGTTGCCATACTCTACGGCGCGCGCCTCTGGTGATCGGTATGGCCTGCAAAGGCCTACGCATAGCAGTATAGAAATTCAACCGCATTGACTTGCAGTGCACAGAGGGCGTGGCGTATGGCTTTGAAAAACACGGTTCTTCGCGTGGCAACCGAAATCAACGACGTGGTTGCCTTGGTTCTGGGGGGTGGCCGCGGCAGCCGCCTCTATCCACTGACGGCGGAGCGCGCCAAGCCCGCGGTGCCCTTGGACGGCAGATACCGGCTTGTCGACATCCCGTTGAGCAACGGCATTCATTCCACCATCAAGCGCGTCTACGTGTTCACGCAGTTCAATAGCGCCTCGCTCCACCGGCACATCAACAATTCATACAAGTTCGACATTTTTTCCGGGGGCTTTGTGGAGATACTCGCCGCGGAACAGACCGTCGAGAGCGGCGATTGGTATCAGGGGACGGCCGACGCCATTCGCAAGCAGGTTCGCGAGCTCGATCATCTCAGCGCGAGCCACTTCCTGATTCTCTCCGGGGATCAGTTGTACCGCATGGATTATCGCACGATGCTGGAGACGCACATTCGCGCCGATGCCGACATCACCGTGGGCGTCATTCCCGTAACGCGGGAGGCCGCGGCAGCGTTTGGCATTCTCAAGGTCAATGCCGAGGGGGCGATCACGGAGTTTGTCGAGAAGCCAAGAACGCCGCAACTCCTTGATTCGTTGATAACGCCGCCGTCAGTATTCTCGGAGGCTGGCCTTGAGGCGAATGGCCGCGACTACCTCGCCTCGATGGGCGTGTATCTGTTCAAGCCGGAGGTATTGATCCGAATCCTTCACGAGGAGAAGGCTTGGGTCGATTTCGGCCATGACGTTATACCGAATTCCCTCAAGCGGCTGAAGGTGCAGTCCCATTTGTTCTCGGGTTACTGGGAAGACATCGGGACGGTTCGCTCCTATTACGAGACGAGCATTCTTCTGACCGGAGCCAATCCGCCGTTCGAATTTCACTTGCCGGGCCAACCCATTTACAGCAGGCCCCGCTTCTTGCCGGGTGCGCGGATTGAGAAGGCCGAGATTGTCCGGTCGCTGATCTGCGAAGGATCCACGATTGTGGGCGCTAACGTGTCGGACTCGATCATCGGTATTCGCACGATTGTTCGAGGCAACGCCACCATAGACCGATCGGTCCTAATGGGTTCCGACTACTTCGAGGGCGAGAAGGGATCCAACAGCGCTATACCGATGGGAATTGGCGAGGGGTCGGTGATAAGCCGGGCCATCATCGACAAGAATGCGCGAATTGGAAAGAATGTCGTCATTCGCGGGTCTGACGGTATGCCCAATTCCGATGGCGACGGATATGCCGTGCGCGACGGGCTTGTGATCGTGTTGAAGAGCGCCATCATTCCCGACGGTACAACGATCGAATGACCAATCCCCAACGGCGTGAATTCACGTGGTTCGAGGGGTTGGCGTTTCTACTTTCCGCAATTGGGGTCCAGCTTTGCAGCGAGTTCATTGCTCAGTGGGGCCCCTATTTCTATTCGCCGACCGAGGGCGGTGGCCGAACGATATATGTGGCACTTGGGTTTGTCCTGCCCATGTTCGTCATCGGCAGGTTGTTCGACGCCGTCACGGACCCACTCGTTGGGGTATGGTCGGACGAAACGCGGCTTAGGCCCGGCTGGTTTCGGATCTTTCCCGTCGTTGGAAGGCGCAGACCCTTCATCTTTTGGGGCTCCATCCTGATGACGGTCTCGGGGATTGCCTTCTGGTACCCGCCTTTTGACGGCAAGTCCGTCTTGAATTTCGCCTACGGCACGCTCCTCTTGTGCCTGCACCTTGGGCTTTTCACGATCTGCGTAGTGCCGCTCAATGCACTTGGCCCCGAAGTCGCCCGCTCGAAAGAGGCGCGCATCAAGCTCGGCCAATGGACCGCGATAGGCATGATCCTCGGGCTTGCCATGGCGGCGGTCTTGCCGGGTGTCTTGCTGAAGGCGCTTGATCCGGCGCGCCATCGGGCGGTGGCGGGTGCCGGGACCTCTTACTCCGCCGCCGGTTACCAGCATGTGGCGATCCTGTTTGCCATCCTTTCTCTCTTCCTGTTTCAGTTCGCCGTCTGGGCCGTGAAAGAACGGTTCGAGGAGTCTTCGAAGAACGTACGGGCAGTCACTGCCGGCGAAGTCATGCGAGACATGTACAGTACGCTGGGTAACAGCGTCTTTCGCAAGT
This sequence comes from Candidatus Hydrogenedentales bacterium, assembly GCA_041662805.1. Taxonomy (GTDB): domain Bacteria; phylum Hydrogenedentota; class Hydrogenedentia; order Hydrogenedentales; family SLHB01; genus JAIBAQ01. Next base: position 2,492 of record JBAZRU010000638.1, read on the forward strand.
ATCTCGCGGCGTTCTTTCTCTTTTCCGTGGGGTTCTTGGCCGTCCAACGCGTGCTGCCCAATTGGGCAGAGGTTGGATTGGGCGGCGATGAGGGCACGGTAACCTTGATGATGCTGCCGTTTATCGGTTCGGCGCTGCTGACTGCGCTACTTCTCGCGCCGCTCCTGTCGCGTCGCATGCCCATGAAGTGGCAGCTCTTTCTTGCGTTTCTCATCATTATCGCCGGGCTTCCGATGATGTACTTCATCGCGAAAGCGCCGATGCCCGCCAACACCAAGTTCTTGCTTGGCGGGGTTCTGTTCTTCATCTGCGGAATCGGTCAAGGAATACTCTACGTTCTGTACACGCCGCTGCTGGGCGAAATCATCGACTTGGACGAGCAGCGGACTGGCCGGCGGAGGGAGGGCGCGTATTGGGGCGCTCACGGCGTTGCGTTCAAAGCTGGGCAGGCGGCGTCGATTGCCGTGTCGAATCTTTGCATGAGCCTGTTTGGAAACTCGGTGGAGAATCCCGCCGGCATTCTGTTGGTGGGGCCTATTTCGGCCGGTATCGCCTTGATTGGACTCTTTGTGGTGTGGACCTACCCGATCCTTCACGTCACGCGCGAGACTTTCAGCGAACTGATTACCGAAGGGCCTGGTATGCAAGGCGGACGCTAATCACGAGCAAGAGCGCGCCCATGACAAGTTTGCGCCGGGAAAGCGTAAGCATACGTTCGACGCGGATACCATAGGGCGCGGCCAACTGAGCCCCGATGAACACGAGCGGGGCGAGGGCGAAATTCACGTGCCCCATGGTGTAGGGAAGCGCCGTTGTCGGGGAAGCGCGCAGGTGCGCAATCGTCCCCGCAATGCCGGTTGCCACCATCACCATATTGGAAAGCTGAACGGCGCGCTCGTTCGTTACGACACCGGCAATTAGAGATAAGGGGACCATCACGAGACCGCCGCCGGTGCCTGTCGCTCCGCCCACGATCCCCGAGACTGCTCCGATGCCGATGGCCGTGGGCGTACGCCTGCGGACATCTTCCGCATGGACAACGCGCGGCTGCATAAAGAAGGTTCGAACGGCCGCAATGAGCAGGAACAGGATGAAGATCCAGACGACGACATCATCCGGCATAAGAGAAGTCACCCACCCTCCCACATACCCGCCTGCGACAGAGCCGATAGCCATTACCATAGCCAATCGCCATGGATTGTCAGATTGGCCGCGACCGAGACGCCATGTGTTCAAAGCGGCTACGAAAATGATGATGAAGAGACTTGTCCCCTTCGCGGTGTGGGCATCCATTCCTGGGATAAACGCGATAAACGCGGGGACCATGAGGATGCCGCCGCCCAAGCCCAGTGCGGCGCTGACGAGGCCTACCCCTATCCCAAGGACAACCATGCCCAAGACGAAACCGATACTGAGAGAAGGCATCATCCCTCCCGTGCGTGTAGTGCAAAATTCTGGACACCGGGATTGAGAGTACACGTTCGGCACGCGAATGCGAAAGTGGTGCCCCGATCGTCGCGCCGTCAAACCAAGTGTTGCGCGGGGATACGGGGTCGAGTCGATACTTACGGGGCTTGCTGGAGGTCGTAAAGGCGGACGCTTAACGCGCCCACCCCGACTTCCATGGGTTGCCCGCTGATCGCATACACTTTTGCCTCGTCGATACTGAACTTCAATACGCCCAAATCCGCGAGCGGAACATCGGAACGCCACGTGAGGTGAGCCACGTCGCCGCGAATCGGCTCGCGATCTCGCGGGACTAGCACGAGTTCGATGGTCGAAGGCTCCGATATGCGCTGTGTGATTCGATTCTGCGCGGGAGACGTTGAGTCGCCGGGTCGTGCGTCCACCCAATGCGCGCTTCCTTCTCTCGTCATGCGGACTTTGGCAA
>JBAZRU010000639.1:0-4378 GCA_041662805.1 Candidatus Hydrogenedentales bacterium
CCGAAATCGAGAAGTTCGATGGGGCGCCGTTGCTCGCGACAATCCGGAGTTCATTTGAAGGCGGAAACTGGAAGGGTAGCGAGGAAGACCGCTTGGCGCTGTTCAAGGCCGTGTTGCCCAAAGTGGATGCCGTCGATATCGAGATATCGTCGCTGGAGATTCGAGACGACGTCATCGCGGCTGCCCGCGAGTCGGGCAAGCCAGCAATCGGCTCGTTTCACGATTTCAAAGGGACGCCGCCATTGCATGTGATTCAGGCGATGGCGGATGAAGGGTGGAAGTGCCGCGCGACTTTCGTGAAGGTGGCCACGCATTGCCAAGACTGGAATGACCTGCGGACGTTGGCGGAGTTCACGCTGCACAATGTGTCGCTGGGAGTTGTCTCTATCGGCATGGGCCCGGCGGGTCTGTGCTCGCGCGTGTTGTTTCCGGCATTGGGTTCGTTGTTCACGTTTGCGTCGTTTGGCAACGGGACCGCGCCGGGGCAGATGGGGTTGGAGGAAACGGCGGGGTATTTGCGGACATTCTATCCGCAGTCGCGGTGAGGCCAACGCCTCGGTCGATCTTCAGCGCCTCGGTCGACGGCAGCGGCGCCATGTAAACCGCGGACTGTGAGTAACTCAAAGGCCTCGCGCAAACCCAACGGTTGTCACTTACGCGCGACGGGTTCATCGAACCAGTCGCTACCGAATCACGAAGACGGCGCCACCAAATCAAGAAGGCGGCGCCGGCTTGTTCGAGACCGGCGCCGCAACGCAAAGTCCTCAGTCTACTTCTGAACGGCCATGAAGTTCTTGATCATCTGCTTGCCGTTTTCCGTGAGGATGCTCTCGGGGTGAAACTGCACGCCGAAGATGGGGTACTTCTTGTGGGCGACAGCCATGATTTCCTTCTGGTCCGTCTCCGCCGTAATCTCGAGATCGGCTGGGCAGGTATCGCGCTTGATGATCAGCGAATGGTACCGCGTGGCCGTGAACGGCGATGGGACGTCTTTGAAGAAGCGGTTTCCGTTGTGCGTCATGGCGCAGACTTTCCCGTGCATGATGCGGTCCGCGCGCACGACGTCGCCGTCGAAAGCAGCGCCGATGGCCTGATGACCCAGGCAGACGCCCAGCAACGGAAACTCGGGGCCCAGCTTCTTGATGACGTCGATGGAAATGCCCGCCTCGTGGGGCGTGCAGGGCCCCGGCGAGATTACGATGCGGTCCGGCTTGAGCGTGCGGATGCCTTCCACGTCGATGGCGTCGTTGCGATAGACTCGGACATCCGGATCCAATTCGCCGAAGTACTGCACGAGGTTGTACGTGAACGAATCGTAGTTGTCGATGAGCACGATCATGATTCGAGTCCTTTCTCCGCGAACTCAACGGCCCGGAAGAGGGCCTTGGCTTTGTTGACGGTTTCTTCAAACTCCCGTTCGGGCACGCTGTCGTAGACGATACCGGCCCCGGCCTGCAGGTAGGCAACGCCGTCCTTGACGACCATGGTGCGGATGATGATGCAGGTGTCCATGTCGCCCGAGAAGCTGATGTAGCCGCAGCCGCCCGCATAGGGGCCGCGCCGCACGGGTTCCAGTTCGTCGATGATCTCCATGGCGCGGATTTTGGGCGCGCCGCTGACCGTGCCCATGGGGAAGGTCGCACGCAGCGCCTCGAACGCATCGGCGTCTTTTCGGATGCGGCCTTCGACTTCGCTGACGATGTGCATGACGTGGGAGTAGTGTTCGATGGTCATCAAGCGCGCGGGCGCCACAGTCCCGGGATCGCTGATGCGCCCGATATCGTTGCGACCGAGGTCGACCAGCATGATGTGTTCGGCACGCTCTTTCTCGTCGGCCAAGAGGTCCTTTTCGAGGGCGAGGTCTTCGGCGACCGTTGCGCCGCGAGGCCGTGTCCCGGCGATGGGCCGCACCATGCACCGTCCGTCGCGGACCTGGGTCATCACTTCGGGACTGGAACCGACGAGGCAGAACTCGGGGTACTGCACGAGGGTCATGTAGGGCGAGGGGTTGATGCAGCGCAATGCGCGGTACAGGTTGACGGGGCTTGCGAAGACTTCGCGTTCGAACCGCTGAGACAAGACCACCTGGAAGATGTCGCCCGCGCAGATGAACTCTTTCGCTTTGTTCACGGCGTCGCAGAAGGCTTCCTTGGTGAAGCTGGATTTGATTTCGGGGTTGGCTTCGCCCGAGTGGATGCGCTCGGTGCTGACGACAAGCGGCTTCTTGAGCGTGGCGACGAGGGCGTCGATCTTGCGGACGGCTTCGTTATACGCGGAGGCCGTGTCGCCTTTGACATGGGCGTTGGAAACGACTTTGAGGCGGTTGTTGACATGATCGAAGATCAGCATGGTGTCGGTGATCATGAAGTACAGGTCGGGGAGATTCAGCGTATCGGGGTTCTTGTCGGGTAGCTTCTCGAAGAAGCGGACCTGATCGTAGGACATGTAGCCGACCGCGCCGCCGTGAAACGAAGGGACGCCTTCGACCGGCACCGGCGTGTAGTCCTGCATGATCTTGCGCAGCTCGCCGAGGGGATCGTCCGACTGATACGAAGACTGACGGCCGTCGCGCGTGAGCAAGATGTCCTTGCCTTTGGAGCGAAAGATGGTGGATGGGTTTGCGCCGAGGAACGAATAGCGGCCAATCTGGTCGGCCTTCTCCACGCTCTCCAGCAGGAACGAATAGGATTGCCCTTTGGCGATCTTGAGGTAGGCCGTGACCGGCGTTTCCAGATCGGCGACGATGTCGCGATAGACCGGCACCAATGCGCCGGGCTTGGCGACTTTTCGGAACTCCTCCAACGTTGGATGAATCATGTGATATTCCTTTTAAGCGGATGCTTCCGCAGTATTTCGTCTTCAGTTTTCCAGTGGGGTTTCCTAGCCCACTCGCGACATTCAGGTCAAGAATAGGACCGATCCGTCGGATCCGACCGATCCGGCCTATCCGATCGGCCCAGTCCCGTCACCTTCACGATCCTAGACCCTATCCTCTACTCTTTCGCGACGCCGTCGCCGGCGAGGGTCATGCTGGCGTCGAAGTCGACCTTCCGGTAGAAACAGCTTGTTTCGTTGGTGTGGCAGGTGGGCCCAACGGGAACGCACTTGACAAGAAGCGCATCGCCGTCGCAATCGACGCGAATATCGACGACGTCGAGCACGTTGCCGGAAGATTCACCCTTTCGCCAAAGCTTCTGCCTGGAGCGTGACCAGAAGCACGCCTTCCGTTCGCGGAGCGTGATGTCGAGGGACTCGCGGTTCATGTAGCCCAGCATGAGGACCTGGCCGGTGTCGTGGTGCTGGATGATGGCGGCGACGAGGCCTTTGTCATCGGTCTTGAGGACATCGTACAGCGATCGGACGGACGGTGTTTCGGATTGCATGGTGTTCCTTTCTGCAAATACCGTTCATGAAATGAACGATCAAATCGACACTCAAAGGGAAAAAAGAGAAAGAAGAAGCGGAGATTAGGAATGAATATGGTGACGCCATCGAAGGGAGGAAATCGATAGAAGCGACATCACCGGTTCTCCGTAGTGGGCGCCACAATGGCGCGTGGTGACGTAGTTATACAATGGTTTGTTGGCCCACGTCAAGATCGGTGGAAGCGTGCGAACGTACACCGGCACAATAGGCGAAGAAAGTCCTCCTGGGTTAACGGCTATTGGAGGCTCGGCTTCTCTGCGTCTTCTTTGTCAGGATCCTGTGTGTCGTCATCGGCCAAGCTGCTGAACGACGTGCTCCCCGGCAATGCTTCCTGCTCGTCTTCGTCGTCCGGTTCCAGAGACATGTCCGGCGTGTCTTCTTCGGACTCTTCTTCGCGGAGTTTGAGCGAGTCTTCGTAGGTCAGGAGGTCGTCGTTTGCGGGCAAGGGCGCTAGTTTCGCGGGGGCCTCCCACCCCGTCACATCGGGCAGGGGGGCCGGAGCAGCGGCTGCTGCAAGGGGAGCAACCGCGGGGGTCACCGCAGGGGCAGGCGCAAGTGCGGCAGGCCTGGCGGTTTCGCTACGGCCTGTGGGAAGCGTGTCTTTCACTGAACTTGAAAAGGTCTCGACCGGCGAAGTCGCTACGTCCTTTCCGTCGACAATGATTCCGTCAATATTGAGGTCCACAGTGGCGACCTCGTCCGCTCCCAAAAGCTGGCGGGCTTGGCGTGCGATTTCGTCGCTCAGGCGAATGGCGGCTTCGCGCGCGCTTGCGCCACCGGCTTTGTACAAGAGGACATTGGCGCCAACGCGCACTTTGCGGCTGTTCTCGTCGGCGCAGACCTCGATGTCCACACGCTTGACGGTCGGGAGTTTCTTCAGGGATTTCCGCAGGGCAGCTTCGACGGAATCGAGCTGGAAGCTGACGTTGCCTTGGGCGCCTTGGAAGGTGAT
>JBAZRU010000640.1:0-4371 GCA_041662805.1 Candidatus Hydrogenedentales bacterium
CATCTGTTGTGTTATGGGGCCTTGTTGGGGCCCATGGTGCTGGCATTCGCGTTTCCTTTGGCCCACCGGCTCGCAATCCTGTTCGTCCACGAAACCTTCACGACCGGCGAACTCGCCTACGTAGGCACAGCGTACATGTCCGGCAATGTCGCCACCGCCGCCGTCGCCACGTTTGTGAACAACTACGTCGTTCAGACCTTGGCGATCACCATCGTGCCCTCTCTAGTTATCCCATTCTGGGGACTGCTCAAGACGATGCTCAACCTCGCGATTGCAGGCTTCGCATTGGCCCCTCTCTACACGGACTTCGCCTGGCGCTATGCCTTCCACTCCATAACAGTCTCGCTCGAAGTCGAAGCCTACGTGATCGCCGCCTACGCGACCTGCCTCTACGTGATTCATGTCTACAAGGGAATCACGGCGGGGGCATTCGTGAAGGAGGCGATCTGCGCGTCCAAGCTCATACTCGAAGCGGTGCTGCTGACCGGAGTCCTGCTCTTCATCGCCGCAACCTACGAGGCAGCAACGCTCATCCTCGCCGGTTGACCCACGCCGGATTCCAATGTCCCGCGGACATCCACGGCTCAACGACGATTCACCATGTAGCGACTGCATTTCGTAGCGACTGCCCTCCGTGGCAGGCGTCTTCGATTTGCATTTGGTAGCGCCCGGTCTCTGTTCCGTGCGTTACGCGGTGCTGCCTGTGCGGTAGCCGGCGAGGTCGACTGTCACGTGTTTGTATCCGGCGGCGCGGATGGCGCGGACGGCTTGCTCGCGCATGGCGGGTTCGAGCAAACGCGGGATGTCGCCGGGGTCGACTTCGATGCGGCAGACGTCGCCGTGGTGGCGTGCGCGGTATTGGTGGAATCCGAGTTGCTTCAGCGCTTCTTCCGCGGCCTCGACCTTGCGCAGTTCTTCTTTCGAGACGCGCGTCCCCACAGGGAATCGCGACGAGAGGCAAGCGAACGAGGCCTTGTCCGCGGTGGGGAGATCGCGCAACGCACTCAGGTGTCGAATCTCGGCCTTGCTCAGTTGGGCTTCCAACAGCGGCGCAACCACGCCGCTCTCGCGAGCGGCGATTGCTCCCTTGCGCGTCGTGTCGACGAGGTCGTCCGTGATCTCGCCGTAGGCGATGCGCGCGATGCCTTCGCGTTTCACCAACTCGCCCATCTTTCCGAACAACTCGGTGCGGCAGTGGTAGCAGCGCGTGCCGTCGTTTTGGAGGTAGGCGTCGTTGTCGAACTCGTTGGTGAACAGCACGCGAAAGTTCCAGCCGCGCTTCGCGGCGAGGTCGGATGCTTCGGCCACTTCCGAACGCGGCACACTCGGCGAGTCGCCGAGCAGGATATGGGCGTTAGCACCCAACACGCCGTGAGCGACATCGGCCAGATACGTGGAATCGACGCCGCCGGAGTAAGCCACGGCAAGCGAGCCGTATGCGGCGATGATCTCTTTTAGCCGCGCCTCTTTCGCGAGCGCCGTTGCTTCGGAAGCTTGAATCGTCTCATTCATGGTGTGTGGTGTTCCACTCGCTCCGAGGGTACGGACATGGCGTCGTGCAGGAGTGTTCCAAACACGAAGTCCCCGCAGATGCGTTCCAACGTAACGGGGCGCACTTCGTTCTCCAGCCTATCTGAGGAACGAACGGCGACCCGTATGTAATTCCCGGTGTAGCCATGCCAGCAGCCGTCTTCTTCGCTTTCGAACAAGACGTCCATGGCGCGGCCCAGGTGGTCCTGGTGAAAATCACGCCGTTTCTTGGCGCTCAGACGGCGGGCTTGGGCGCTGCGTAGACTCGCCGTCGCGGGGTCCACTTTGCCTTCGTAACGCGAGGCAGGCGTGCCCTTTCGCTCCGAGTACTTGAACACGTGGGCATAGCACAGCGGACTGTTCGCGAGCACGTCCAGCGTCTCCGCGAAATCGTCATCGGTTTCGCCAGGCGATCCGACGAGTAGATCGGTTCCGATGCAGAGATCGTCCACGGTCGCGTGGGCGTGTTCGATAAACGAGATGAACTCCTCGCGCGAATACTTGCGCTTCATGAGTTGCAACACGTGGTTGGATCCCGATTGCAGCGGGATGTGCAGGTAAGGCACGAGGGCGTTGCCGGGATCGTTCATGCATTCGAGCAGGGCTTCCGGAATGGTGGTCGGCTCGATGCTGCTGATGCGTATGCGCTCCAGCCCGTCGACTTCGTTCAAGCGCTGCACGACGTCGACGAGAGACTGCCCTTCATGCTCGTAGGTGCCGACGTTCACGCCGGTGAGAATGATTTCCTTGGCCCCGCGTGAGACCAGTTGGCGCGCTTCCTCGACGAGATTATTCAATTCGCGGCTGCGGGCGCGTCCGCGCGCGAAGGGGATGATGCAGAAGCTGCACATGAAGTCGCAGCCGTCTTGCACCTTGAGGTTGGCGCGCCGCGTGAGCGGCCCCTCCCCCACCGTGTCTATCGTGAAATCGTCGCGCTCGATGTGGTCGCGCACGACAAGCGCGTGCTCGTTCTTGCCCGCCGCGACGTAGTCGAGCACGTTGAGCTTTTCCTGGTTGCCGACGATGAGGTCGACGCCTTCGATTTCCGATAGCGTCTTGTGGCCCATTTGCGAGTAGCAGCCGATGACCGCCGTGTAGGCGTGGGGGTTCTTGCGAATGAACGAGCGCACCAGTTGGCGCGACTTCGAATCGGCCTCGCCGGTCACCGTGCAGGTGTTGATGATCCCCAGGTCGGAGGCCTCGCCGAAGGGCACGAGTTCGTACCCGGCCGCGGTCAGCTTCTCGGCGATCAACGCCGATTCTGATTGATTCAACCGGCAACCCAGCGTGTGAACCGAGGCCCGCTTGGGGTGTTCGTATGTATGTTGTTTCGTATTCATCGTCGTCCACGGAAATCGTTGAGTCTTTGCGTTACGTGAAGTCCGCGGAAATCAGGGAAAATCAGGGACAGACACGTCTCCGCTCCACTTCGTTCCGCTTCGCTTGTGTCAGTCCCTGATTTTCCCTGATTTCCGCTCTCTCTCATTGTGTATTGGACAAAATGCCGGTCTAGCGCGCCTGGGCTTCCGCCTCGCGTCGAATCCATTCGGTCAACAGGCGGACGCCGAATCCGGTCGCGCTGTTCGTGTCGAGATACGACACGTTCTTGACGCCCCAGGCTGTGCCCGCGATGTCGATGTGCGCCCACGGTGTGTCGCTGACAAATTCCTTCAGGAAACACGCGGCGGTAACGGCTCCCGCTTCGCGGGCCGGGCCAATGTTGCAGAGATCCGCATGCGTGCCTTCCATGAGTTTTGCGTAGTCGTCCCACAAGGGCAGCCGCCAGATGCGTTCACCGACCGTGTTGCTCGCATCCTGCAACGCGCTGAACAGTTCTTCACTGGTCGACGTAACGCCCGCGGCATAGTGGCCCAGAGCCACGACACACGCGCCCGTCAGCGTCGCGATATCGACCATCTTGTCGGGACGATACGTGTCGACGACGTACGCCATCGCATCGGCAAGAATCAGACGGCCTTCGGCATCCGTGTTGTGCACTTCGATGGTCTTCTTGTTGTATGCGCGCACAATGTCGCCGGGCTTCTGCGCGCGCGCGTCCACGACATTCTCCGTGGCCGGTATCACGCACACGACATTGATGGGCGGGCGCATCTGCGCCACGACCTTCATCGCGCCGAGCACCGCCGCCGCCCCGCACATGTCGAACTTCATCTCGTGCATGTGGTCGGCCGGTTTGATGCTCACGCCGCCGGTATCGAAGGTGATGCCTTTGCCGACCATCGCCAGGGTCGGGGCCGAATCGCCGAAGCGGTATTCGAGGATGATCAGTCGCGGTGGTTCGGCACTGCCTCGCGCCACGCCGAGAAGGGCATGCATGCCCAACTCGCCCATGCGACCCGTGTCGAGGCATTCGTATACCAGCCCGAATTGCCCGGCCAAGGCCTTTGCTTCGTAGGCTAACTGTCCAGGGGTCATTTCGTTGGATGACATGTTGGCGAGGTCGCGCGCCCAGTTGGTGCAGCAGCAGACCTTGGCAATGCGAAGGGCGTACTCCTTGAGCGAGGGGGCCTGCTCATCCGATTCGACGATGACCACGAGCTCTTCGATCGAAGTGGGCACATTGTCTTTGGGAAGCGACTTGTATCGCGCGAATCGATATTGACCCAGCATCAGTCCTTCGATGAACGCGCCGAGCAACCACTCCGGCTTGCCGGACATATCGATGAGGACGCGCGTCGCCCTGGCCTTGCGCAGTGCGTCGACCGCTTTGCCCGCGCACCGGCGAATGGTCTCTGCATCCGCCTTGTCGCGGTCGCCGCATCCCATCAGCAGAAGGCCAACATAGGGGCTTGATGGAGTGGCTGTGAATGTGACCTCTTC
>JBAZRU010000641.1:0-1875 GCA_041662805.1 Candidatus Hydrogenedentales bacterium
ATGGTGGCGGTTGACCCACAAATCGTAGTTGGCGATCGTCGTCGTAGCGCGCGGGTTGGCGGACTTCTTCACCGCCTCGTAGCGCTCGCCGATTAGGCGCAAGGTCCCGCAGGTATCAAGCGGGGCAATGGTGATTTCCCACGGGGCGGCGAATACGGCACGCGCCGCGGCCACGTCGCGAAACACATTGAACTCGGGCATGCGCTCGGGTCTCCCGTCATACCCCATATACACGCTACCCGCCATCGATACGATGCGCGCCTTCTGGGCTATCGAGGGGTCGCGCTCAAGCGCGGCTTTGATGTTCGTCTGCGGTCCGATCACGCACAAGGTCACCTTGTCCTTTGACGCATTGATCATCTCCACCATCTTGCCGACGCCGTCCTCATGGACCGTGCCTTTGTATTGATCGAGCGAATAGTCGCCCAGCCACTTGGCTTGGTTGATGGGTTCGGAGCCGGTTTTCACGCCGGTTCCGATGGGGATATCGGTGCGTCCCATCGATTCGAGTATCTTTGCCACTAGCCGCGTCTTGGTTGGCGTATCGGTCGATGCGGTAACAATCAGTTCAAGGTCGATTTCGGGGCTGCCCAGCAGCATCGCCAACGCCCAGGTATCGTCGATGTCGTCGCCGATGTCCGTGTCGAGGATTACCGGTGTCTGCGCAGCCGATACGGCTACGAGAAGCGAGGCTAGCATCAAGTGCATGAATCAGTCTCCTTGTACTTCAGTAGATCTTTCCGCGTCAGGGTTCCCCGTGGTCCACGAGGATTCCCGTTCCGCGCGGGCATAGAGTTGCTCATACAAAACGCCCAGCGCGGGATCGAACTCCCATGCCGGACGGTTCACGTTGCGAGACATGGCTTCGGAAACGCCGTGCTGTCGCCATCCCTTGCCGCCGCTAAACACATTCTGCGAAAACCCGTGGGCCATGTCGAGCGCCCGCGCCGCCCGCGCCTCGGGTGTCGCTTGCGCTTCGAACTCTTCCCACAACCCGCGCAGATAGTCGGCGAGGTCATCCGGCAGGATAGCGAACAAGCGTTGCGCGGCTTGCCCTTCGCGGGCGTGCTGATCGGCCATCTGTTGCTCGTCGTACACGTAGGTATCGCCTGCATAGACCTCGACAATATCGTGGACCAGCAACAGGCAAAGCAGGCGGTGGAAATCGACGCTTGCCGCAAGCTCGCCGTGCAGCAGGAGGGCGTACATGCAGACGTGCCACGAGTGCTCCGCGGAATTCTCGCGGCGGCTTCCGTCCGCGAGCCAGCCACGGCGCTCCACGGATTTCAGGCGGTCGATGGTCTCCAGAAACTCCAGGACGCGCTCGACACGTTCGGCATTGGCGGCACTCATTTCACCCCTGGTGGAGATTCCCCTCTCCGTGTCTAATTCTACCCCGTCGTAGAGAGTTTCGGCAATGCGATAGCCGCATTCAGAATTCACTCTACCCCCGATGGGAAGGGCCTATCATTCCGCGAACTCGAATCCAGCCAGATTCACATAGTTGCTTTTCGACTCAGGCGCTTTGTCCGGCAGCAGCGTCAGAAGCAGCGAATGTTTGCCCTCTCCAAATCCGCTGAAATCCCAACGCTTGGGTTCTCCGCGATTCGGTCCATACTGATCGACGACGCCAACGACGTTCCCATCAATCTTCACTTCGATTCTGCCGGCGTCGTCGTATAGCGCCCCCAAGAGCGTAATGCTCTTGCCGACGAACTCGTATTGGGCGGTCGACCCGACGATGTTGGTGGCGCGCCATGTCATGTAGTCGGTCCAGCCTGGGCTGTACGTCACGGCGGTATACGGGATACGGACCAGCGCGGATTCAGGGTTCAGATACATGAAATACCGCTCGCCCTTCTTCACTTGATAGAA
>JBAZRU010000641.1:1885-4365 GCA_041662805.1 Candidatus Hydrogenedentales bacterium
CGGACGCACCAGGACGGATGCGTCCGACTTCAAATGGAAGTTCAGCGGTTCTCCCTCCAGGGGAACCAACGTCGCGGCGAGATTCGCGAAGTCGATCCTCTTCGATGGACTGCCCTCTTGTGTGCGCGCGACCATCGTCACAGGGCCGTACGTGATTGCAGCAGGGAATTCCTTGTCCTTCAGAAGGCGGCTGGCGCGCATCTCCATGGGAAGATCCACAATGAGCCGGTCGCCGTTGTTCCATTGCCTGCGAAATACGGCCCACCCGTGCTGATCAATCTCGACTGGCGCCGCAGTGCCATTGATCGTTGCGCTCATGGGGGCAGCGAGCCAGCCGGGCGCACGCAGCTTGATCCCAAACTCAAGCGGACTCTCTACTTCCACCATCAGTTCCGTCGTCTCGCTTTCGGGGAAACGAGTGGATTGCTCCACCTCCACCTTCACGCCGTCCCGGCTCCATTCCACCTCGGAAGCGACAAACAGATTCACGTAGAGGTTCTCGCTATCCTTGAAGTAGATGATGTCGTGGAAATCGGCGACCGCTTGCGGACGCGTTCCCGAGCAGCATGCCCACGGCGCCATGTTCTTCTTCGTCGAACCGCCAAGGTGGTATTCGGAGTAGTAGAAGACGCCGCCGTCCGGGTCCATCGGAATGCTCGCGCCGATGCCGTTTATGGCCAGCAGTTCGGTCCAATCGCCATACCGCGCATCGCCTGTGAAGCGCTGCAAGTACTTGTCCACCTTGAAGCACGCCCACGACCCGCATTGCGTCTCGAAGTGGTTGTTCGATTCCCTCAAGACCCCAGGCAGGTTTTCGCGGGGCATGAGGTTCTCGTTCGGCCCGAATCCACCGGTGACCCAAAGTTGCGTGCCCCACACGAAGTCGAACCCATTCTTCAAGGTATCGAGATAGCTCGCGTCGCCGGTGACGGCATAGGCCGCGCCCAAGCTGCTCAGACTGTTTACATGGCTGTAGGCGTGATACCACCCCCCGTTCAGCGGATGCTTGAAAATGTCTTCCTTGTTCTTGAGCAGATCCCAAAACTCCGTGTACTCCCAAACCTTCGCGAAATCGCGATACTTCACGTCGCCCGTGGCGAGATACGCGCGGTAGAGGTTCTCGCTCATCGTGTACCACTCGCCTCCCGGTCCCGACGGCATCGCGTAGGGCCGCGCGCGATCTAGTTTCGCGATAGCCCAGTCCGTGATTTTGCTCAGGTGGGTGAGCGCGTCCTGCGTGCCGCAATACACGTAGAGGTCCACAAGCCCGCAGACCATCTTGTCGTAGTAATAAGGCGGCAACCCCGGTTCCTTCTCGATGAAGAAGAAACCGTCCGGCGCGATGCATTCCGCCCAGCCTCGCATGAGCGACTCCGCCTTCTCTTTGCACGCTGCGTCACCTGTCGCGGCGTACATGCGCGCGAAGCCCGACAACACTTGCCCAAACGTGTTGTGCCCGATGTAGCATCCGCCCAGGTCTACCCCCGGCGCGGGCAATCCCGCGCGAAGACGGTATCCGCGAAGCAGGTCGTCGTTCGGTAGGCGCAGATAGAAATCGCGCACCTCGTCGAATTGGCGTTTGAAATTGCCGTCGTGCAGCGTGACGCCTTTGTAGTCGAAGTTCTGCAATACACTCTTGCCCTGCTCTGAGGGCGCGCTTTGACCAACGGCCGTCGACAGGAATGCGATGATAGCGGCACAGCCAAATTTAGTAACCACGCTAATCTCCCCTTTCCTCAAGAGCTTCCCGCCCGATTCTACCCGCTTACCAAGAAGGACGCCAACGGACCGTAGCGGGCGATCACACCCACACTGTCATGTTCAGAATTGGTCAGGCAGCGGGTGTACCCACGGCTCCGAACGACATCGACGTCCGTAGCGCCTCGCGCAGCGTCGATCTGTTACCGCATGAGACCGCGAAATAGACGATAAGTACCGTTACTGTTGCACCTCAATCAGGACTTTTTGGACTGCTTCCCGGTCGTAACTGTCTTGTAGATTGAGGGCAAGATCGCGCAGTACCGGCAGTGCGAAATCCTTTGGAAGCGTCCGCAGCATGTCCACTGCCATGTGCTTTTCGTGTTCGGTATCGCCCTTGATCCTCAGGGTCGCGAGATGGATCGCCTCCCACATCACCGCTTCCGGGTCGTCGGATGCAAGTAACAGCGCCTGTCGCTGTGCGGCATTCCGCACGTTCCATGCCTTAATGACCGCTCCCGGCATTGGCCTTCCGTTTATCAGACGAATGGCTTGACAGCAGGCAACGTACAATCCTGGCGTGGCAGGATGGAGCTTCATCTTTTCCAGTAGGGGGATAACCTCTTTCCATCCAAAGCGGCCACACAGACTGACGGCCCGGCAACTATCGAGGGCGAGGAAGGGATCGTATTCCCTGGGCTGATTTCGGAGTATATCCAGATACACTTCCTTGGCTCCTTCCCGGGGGAGCCCATGGTTCACAAGCGCGCGGAGCGTCGTCT
>JBAZRU010000642.1:0-4352 GCA_041662805.1 Candidatus Hydrogenedentales bacterium
TTTGCCGGTTAACGTTTCGGAAGAGACGAAGGTTGCGTCGAAGTCAGCCACCGTGGATAAGACGGGGATTAAGGCTGTTGAACCCGCTGCTATCGACCAGCTTCCCTCGACGATTCAGACTCCTTCAGCCGTAGTCGTGGCCACTGGAGAAGCACAGACAGAGGCGAAGAAGGACGAAGATCCTTTCGCTAAGATGCGGACCATGCTTCAGCAGTTGTCGGCAGAGCGCGAGAAATCGAGTGCTGCTTCAGAGCATCAAAAGCCCGAACCACCCGCTGCCCAGACAGTCATCGCTCCGCAGCCAGCCACGCCGGAGAAGATCGAAGAGCCAACGTCCGATGCCAAGGCATCGGCGAATGTAACCGTGGTCGTGGATAAGGCAGAAGTCGAGAAGCCGTCGCCCGTGACGGTTACGATAGAGCCGAACAAGCCACTGATGCTTGCGGCAGCCACTCCGGCTACTCCCAAAGAAGAACGCGCGCAGGTTGCCCAAGCACCTCTCCCTGATTCTCCCGAACCAGAGGCCAAGCCGGTCGAAAAGATGGCCCCGTTCAAGGGATTGCGGGAAGCCCTGGAAGCAGAGAAGAAATCCAGCGAAGCGGCTGCGGTATCCGCTGAACCGCCTGCGAACACTTCCGCGGAAGCACCGGAAGAGAAGAAGACTGTCAAACCACTGACGCCTGTAATGTCCGAGCCTCTGGTTCCAGAAATGGACGAGCCGGAGCGCGTGAAACTCCCTGCCGGCATGGACCCGATGGACCAACTGGTGAACATCGATTTTCGCGAGATGGACCTCAGCCAGGTGGTGTCTTTGCTTGCCAAGAAGGCCGGCGTCAACGTCATCGCGGGAACGGATGTTGTCGGCACGGTCACGGCCGACATGAAGAACATTCCCTTGCGCAAGGCCATGGACATGGTTCTGCGCATGAACGGTTTGGGGATTGTCGAAGAAGAGGGCATCTACCGGATTGTCACTTATGACGAGGCCGTCGCCGCACGCCGCGCCACGCGCATGGTCGCATTGAAGAATGCCCAAGCCGAAGATGTGAAGACGACGTTGGACGGCGTCCTGGTTGGTTCACCCGATGCAACGGCCATGGCCGTTTCGGCGAACTCGGCCACGAACGTGATCATCATTTCGGGCCCCCGTGAGAAGGTGGAAGAGTATGTGAAGCTCGCGAACGAACTGGATATCAAAGAGCCCACCCTTCCAACTGTGACGGAAGCCGTGAAGTTGAACTACCTTGAGCCGAAAGCGGCCAAGCCCATTGCGGAATCGATGATCACCAAGGACCTCGGAAAGATCGAGATCGACGAAATCGGACGGCACCTCGTGATAACCGACATTCCCGTTGTCGTAGAGCAAATCCGCGAGATGCTCACGAGCGTGGACATCCCGGTTAAGCAGGTCGCCATCGACGCCATGATCGTCGACGTGGTGCTGCGGGATGCCTCGCAGACGGGCGTGAACTGGCTGCTGGAAGCCCTGCGCCGCCACAGCACGAACGGCGATTTGGTGAGCGACGTGTCGCAGCTCGATTTCGAGAGCACCCTCGGCAATATCGGTACAGAGGCCCTCGACGCGGGTGTGTTGACGCTCGGCATTCTGAGCAGCGAGGCGCGCCTTACGTCGAGCATCGCGGCGGAAGTCCAGAGCCGCAATGCGGAGATTCTGGCGAATCCGAGCGTCGTGACGGTGGAGAACAAGCCAGCCACGATCAGCATCGTGCAGGAATTCCCGTATCAGGAAATTACGCAGGGTCTGACGGGCCCGCCTGTAGCATCGACCGAGTTCAAACCCATCGGTGTGACCCTGGAAGTGACGCCGCGCGTCACGCACGACAACAGCACGATCGTCAACGTGCAGGCGAAGCAAAGCTCCGTCAGCGGTTTGACGGAATCCGGCGTGCCCATCGAAGACAAGCGCGAGGCAGAGACTACCCTGCGCGCGCAAGACGGACGCACCATCTTCATTGGCGGACTTCGGAACGTGACGGACCGGTTGTCTGTCAGCAAGGTTCCGGTGCTGGGCGATATACCCGTGTTGAATCTGGCGTTCCGCAGCCGCGACCTGGAGAAGATCAACACCGAGCTGATGATATTCCTCACCTGCCGCGTGATGGGCGAAGAACTGCCGGAACTCACGCCCAACCATCAGGAAAACTTCAACAAGATCGGTCTGGTCCCAGAAGTCCCCGACTCTCAGCGTGCGATGTTCCGCGATATCGCGAAGCCGCAGGAAATGCGCGACCCCGCGTGGAAGTGGCGTCGCTCCAAGTAGCACGCACTCAATTTCGACCCTCCTCGGCCGCGAACAGGGACGTTCGCGGTCGAGTTGTTTATGGGGAGTTCACGAGGCATTATGAGGTACACTATCGTCAGAGGTATTGCGTGTGCGCACGCGATGGTGACCTCCTCCCCACGCTCGCGGGGTTTTTGTGTCGAAAAACGAAACAGGATATAGGATTGCAGTTGATGCTTGGTTCAGACGAGATGCGCGAAATCTACCAGAATACGGAGATTGTCCGCCGCCCCACGTATGGGATTATCACGGGATACCACGAACTTCCTTACGTGTGCCTGGGAATGCGCGAAGACGCCGCCCAAGGGACGACGCGTATTCGAGGGCGCATTCATGTGTCCCCTCGTTTCGTCATCCGGCCGCCGTGGCATGAGCCGAGCTATGAGGACATCTTTGGCGACGAGAATGTGGACCAGTCGTTGGCGGGCCGCGTGTTTGGGTTTCTCGGACTGCGCGGGCGTCCCGTCGAATGCACCTCGGAGCATCTGGAAATCAAGCATCTGGAGACCAACATCGACCGGGCGCTATCAGGGACGCTGGACGATTTGGAACGCATGGAAGACATAACGACAGGCGTCATCATTACGCCGAGCAGCCGCTACTACCCCGTTTCGTTGGAGCGGTTCATTGCGAGTATTTTGGATGACGAATTCAGGGCATAAAGAGCGCCGAAGGGCGCTTGGGGCAAGGAGCAACGACCAGTGAAGAGCGCATACGAACTAGCGATGGAGCGGATGGAACGAGAGTCCGGGCCTTCGCGAAAGCTGTCCGAGCATCAGAAAGAGGCAATCGCCGAAATCGATAAGAAGTATGACGCAAAAGTCGCGGAGCAGAGGCTCTTGGGCGAGGGACGCATGCAGTCGGCCACGACGGTAGCGGAGTTGGAGCAGGCAAAGGCGGAATTGGCGAAGGAAGTCTCCAGCCTGGAAGAGAAGCGCGAACGAGACAAAGAATCGATCTGGAACGCCGGTTAGAAACCCCTGTCGTGACCAAGCAACGCCGCACATGCCGTCATCTTCATGGATGGCGGTTTCTTTTTTTCGCCGCGGCCGCCATCGTCGCCGCGGGATGGTGGAACGACCGCGTCGCGCGGTCGGCTCCTCTTCAACCTCCACACCCCAAGAACGCGGCTTGGACATTCTCAACTTCCGATTTTCCAGGTTTCTGGAACCGGCTTGAAACTGGCGACGTTGCCCAGCGTATGGCGAGCGACTGGCCGCGCCCCCAGTCGGCGATGGAATTGGCTGGCCGCAAATCGACCGGAATACGCCCCACGCCGAGCCGTTGGAGGCTTTGGCTTGGTTATAGGCTAGCCGTGAGCAGAACGGCCGATGGCATTGGTATATCGGCACACCCCGGTTGGCTGTTGCGCGCTGCGGACATTGCCCTGCGGCTGGCTACCTCCAATCGAGATCCGGACGGCGTGTCGCGGTACGGCGATTGGCACTACGGCTGGCGCGACGGTTTTCTGGTAGCGTCGAAATCGCGCGCATACGTGGCCGAGTGCTTGGCGCATCCCGACCCCTCCCCACTCCGTTGCCGCGATGACGGCGTTCCCGTCGTTGAATGGGGCGGCCCATCCGAAGGCTACGTGCGCCTGCTTCCCGGTGATGGAATCCCCGTGGAAGGAAGCATCACGGTTGCGCTATCGGACGGCACAACGCCTCTGACGTTGTCGCGCGCGTGGCCAGAGACGCCGCTGGCCTCCATCACCGCGCGGGATTGGGAAAGCCTTCGGGCTGTAGGGATGCTCTTATCGCACTCAGTCGAACAAACAACGTATTTGGAGACGGCGGCGCCTGTTGCCACGGTGTTCGCAGACACGTGGAGCCTCGTCGCGCAGGCGTTGCAGATGCCGTCCGGTGCGAATCAGATCTCGCTTGCCTTGTGCGATGTTGATACTAGTCACGTTCTACCTGTCCCCTCCGTGGCGATTGCGATGCGCGGCGCGGGATTAGGCGCAGATGCCATCGAAGATGCGCTGCCTCTTCGACAGACTATTCCCTATGAATGGAACGGGCTTCAGGGAAGCATGACGCCTCTGCTTGGT
>JBAZRU010000643.1:0-4348 GCA_041662805.1 Candidatus Hydrogenedentales bacterium
TGGATGAGTGTCTCGCCATCGCGGAACGTATGGAACGCAACACGGCCACCCTTGCGGTAGCGGTCTCCGGGGCAACCCATCCCAGCACAGGCGACGTTATCGCCGAGGTTCCCGAGGGTATGATGGTTGTTGGCATGGGGCAGCACGGGGAAGCAGGAGGTGGAACGCAAAACCTCAAGACTGCCGATGCGACCGCTGACATCATGCTTCCTGCGCTGCTCGACGACCTCAAGATCGTTGCGGGCGAAGAAGTGCTGGTCATGCTGAACGGCACGGGTTCGACAACGCTCATGGAATTGCACATCGTTCTTCGCCGTGTGAAGCAGATCCTCGACGAAAAGAAGATCGCGCTCGCGCGCGCAATAGTTGGCGAGTATTTGACCGTTCAAGAGATGGGCGGATTCCAGATGTGCGTGGCTCGCCTGGACGACGAGTTGAAGGCCCTGTGGGATGCCCCCTGCAATGCGCCCGCGCTCGTCGTGCAATAGAACAATCGATGAGATTGCCGAAATGAACGCGACGATAGGTTACGAAGAGACCATTCAAATGCTCCGTGGGGCGGCGGCGCAGATTCGCGAAAACCATGAGATGCTGTCGAAACTCGACTCCGTCGGCGGCGATGGCGACCATGGGACAACCATGCTACGTGCCATGACCATCCTGGAGAAAGCGATTGACTCCTGCGCGTCCAACGACGTCAAGTCCATTCTAAATGACGTAGGCTGGGCAATCATGGGAGTCGATGGGGGGGCTACCGGCCCGCTGTTTGGCACGCTATTCATGTCCATGGCGGAGGGCCTCGGCGACAATACGACCATGGATGCCCCAGTCTTGCTCGCTGCGTTTGCATCGGGGCTTTCCGGTGTCCAAGCGCAGACCAAGGCGAAAGTGGGGGACAAGACCATGCTTGACGCGCTCGTCCCCGCAATCGACGCATTGCGCGTGGCTGTGGAGGGCGGAGCCAACGTAGTGGACGCGCTTCGTGCCGCCGCAGAGGGAGCCGGACAAGGGGCGGCATCCACGAAGGATTTGCAGGCTCGTTTTGGAAGGGCCAAAAATATCAAAGAGCAAAGCATTGGAACACAAGATCCCGGCGCGACGTCCGTGTCGCTGATCTTTCGAGGATTCTGGAAAGGAGTAGAGTCACATGCCTGAAGTACAACCGGGAAACGCAGCCGAACAGAAGAGCTATGCCATCGATGTTCCCATGGAGACGCCCGGTTTTTTCTTGAAGGGGTCGGCGCACCTCTACTGGGGAATGAAGAACCGGCTCTCGCAGATCTTCAACCCCAAGACCGGGCGCACCGTGATGCTCGCCTTCGATCACGGTTACATCATGGGACCCACCACGGGATTGGAACGGATTGATTTGGTTGTCCCGCCGCTGATTCCACATGTGGACTGCCTGATGTGCGCCCGCGGCGCTCTGCGCGCGTGCATCCAGCCCAGCGTTCGCAAGCCCGTCGTGATGCGCTGCAGCACCGGGGCGACGGTGCTCAAGGAACTCAGCAATGAGGTTATCGGCGTGACGGTGGAAGAGGCGTTGGCCTTGAACGCCGCGGCAATTACGACCCAAGTCTGTATCGGCGCGGAGTACGAAAAGGAAACGCTCGCCAACCTCTCATATCTCATTAACGAAGGCAACCGCTACGGAATACCGACGCTGGGCGTTACGGCTGTTGGCAAAGAGATGGTTCGCGACGCGCGCTATCTCGGCTTGGCCTGCCGCGTCATCGCCGAGCTCGGCGCGCACTTCGTCAAGACGTATTACTGCGAGACGGGCTTCGATGAAGTCGTGGCCGGTTGCCCGGTCCCCATCGTCATCGCAGGTGGCAAGAAGCTTCCCGAGCTCGACGCCCTCAAGATGGCGTACAATGCTATCCATCAAGGCGCGCTCGGCGTCGACATGGGCCGGAACATCTTCGGCGCGGACGATCCCGTCGCTATGGCGCAAGCCGTCGGTGCGGTGGTCCACAAGCTGGAAAGCCCGGAGAATGCTTTCGCGCTCTACAACGACCTAAAAGGCAAATAGTCCGCGGCGTACGCGAATCGGACGAAAAGGAGAACGGTCATGGAAATCAGCAGACGCACAGTCTTGGGCGGTCTCGTCGCGGGCGTGGCGAGTTCCGGGATTGCGGGCATCGCCAATGCCGCGGAACAACAGGCAGGAACCATGAAAGCACTTCGCAACGAAGACTTCTACACGGATGGCAAGTTCAATGCCGATGCGGCCAAAGAGGCCTACTACGAGATGATGCGGCACTTCAACTATCCCATTTACGACCGTTTGAAGACCGAGGAGTTCTGGGCCCTCGACTTCGGTTTGGGCAAGTTCACCGAAGTGGGCATGGCCGGCATCTTCTGGATGAACAACAAGGAAGACAACTATTTCGGTCACGAAATCTATCTGCTTCCTGGCCAGATGATTCCTGAGCATAAGCACGTGAAGACGCCCGATGCCGGCCCCAAGCTGGAGGGATGGCAGCCTCGATACGGATGGATTTACATCTACGGCGAAGGCACGCCGACTCCCGGTGTGGATGCGCGAATCCCGGAATTGCACAAGGAGTGCGCCGTTGCCCGCACGGAGAAGAAACTGATGCCCGGCGAAGTTGGCATGCTTGCAGGCGCGGAGCAGTGGCACTGGATGTATGCACCCGAGGGAGCCATTGTCACCGAGTATGCCACGTATCATGATGGAAATGGCCTGCGTTTCAGTCACCCGAAGGCCAAACTCTAATTGGAAAGTAGTACTCACATCAGAGGGCAGGCTTGCCCTCTGATGTGAGCGATTTGCGTGAAATTGGGATGTTCGATTTGGGGGGAATTCAATGCAGACCCGCATGCTTCAAGTTGCCGTCATGGCGGTCCTCGCAGTGTTCGGTTTGGTTTTCGCCGCCCACGGCCAAGATGAGATCGCCGGCCAACTCTACGTAAAGAGTTCTACGTGGCAAGATACGGTGCTTCAGACCCGCGCGAAGTACTCGGCGTGGAAACAGAGTCAGTCGACCGCGGGAATGCCTGTATTGGGCCCATGGCATATAACCGCGCCCCTCAAGGCCGCCGCCTTCACAGACACGTTCTTCCCCGAGCAGGGCGTCAATCTGGACGCCAAGAGTCCCGAAGGGGAAGCGTTGTGGACCAAGTGCGATCCCGACCTCTGGGCTGATGGCAGAGTGCTAGACCTGCGCTCGGATGGCAACTCCAACGCGACCTACCTCTATCGCACCATCACTTCCGAAAAGGCCCAGACGGCTGCGGCGGGTATCGGCAGCGACGATGGCGTGGAGGTCTGGCTGAACGGAGCGAAGGTTCATTCGCACGAAGTTGCGCGGACCGTAAACCCAAATGAAGATAGGGTAGCCTTGGCGTTGAACGCAGGCGAGAACGCGTTCTTGATGAAGATCTACAACGTTAACGGCGGCCACGGGTTCTACTTCTCCTTGTCGAGCGATCCTTCGTTCGCGATTTGGAGCCGCATTGCCGGAGACTTCCCAACTGAGTTTGCGTGGATCAAGCGCGACATGGAACACTGTTCCTATGTCGGCCTTTTTAACGGCGCGGACATTTTGGGCGAGACCAAGCGCGCCATTTCATCTGTCTTGCGCAGCACCGACCAGTTGCAGCAACCCCTGCAATCGGAATTGGACGCTTTGGTTGCGTCCGCAGTCTCCGCCGATGACCCGCGTTGGCTGAACCTCTACGTGAAGGCCTGCAAAATCCGCGAGACCGTGGCGGCGCTGAAGCCCGTCGATCTCGCCGCAATGCGCAGGGCCATCGAGAGTCTAGCCCATGAATTTCCCGATAAGTACAAGGATGGCGAATCCTTTCTCAAACGCCTCGACGCCTATGAAAAGGGCATGCCGGCGTTGTTGACGACCATGGCCGCCGATCCCGACCTCGCCAGGAAGACCGTTGAGGAATTGAAGGCCTTCCAGAAGGAAGCCTTGCTGGCCAATCCCCTGCTCGATTTCGATCAATTGCTGGTCGTCAAGCGCGCGGAAAACAATCTCGGCTTGCCGCAGAACTGGCAAGGCAACTGCGCCATTTCGCAGGGCGGGTACGAGAACGAGATCAACGTCTTCTCTCCGGTTCGGCCAGAAGGCGAGTTGAAGCCCTTCTTCAAACCGGAGAATGGCCTTTTTGTCGGCGACGTTGACCTCAACTTCAATGCGGACAAAATGCTGTTCTCGATGCCTGGCAGCAATGGGCGTTGGCAGATTTGGGAGATCAACGCCGACGGTTCAGGCCTTCGGCAAGTGACGCCCGGCCAAGAGCCCGACGTCGACAACTACGATGCATGCTATCTTCCCGATGGGCGCATCACCTTCGCATCGACACGCTGCTT
>JBAZRU010000644.1:0-4347 GCA_041662805.1 Candidatus Hydrogenedentales bacterium
CAGCATACTTTATCCGTATGCCCGCTAGAGGTGAGTAGCCAAGACATCGTGGCACCTGTTAGGATGTAGTTGGATTGGATAGGGCTCCGAATGAAACTGCCAGTTGTTCATGCGTTGCGAGTTGACAAGGCAAAGGTCGTCGAGTAGATGAACGTGTATGACTGCATTGTCCTGACGGAAGATCTGCAGACAGATAACCTAAAAGCCGGAGACGTGGGTACTGTCGTGCACGTTCATAGGGGCGGCGAAGGGTACGAGGTCGAGTTCATCACGTTGACGGGAGAGACCATCGCCGTCGCCACAATTCGCGCGACACAGGCGCGACTCATATTGCCTAGCGACATGGTGCATGTGCGTGAACTCCTTACCGCAAAGTCGTAGACGCGGTGGAGGCACGCACCCCAACCTTGCGCACATCATCCGGCTGGCTCACAACACACCAGGAATCCTTCATGCAAAATCGACCTCTCTTCGTACTCTCGTTTGCTTTCATGCTTCTGCTCGCCGGTTGTGCGACTGGGAGCGGGCGCAGGATAGAAGTTCCGCTCCACGAAAAGCCCGTGCCGTGGACGAGCCTCGACCTCAACAACGACCCGAATAAGTTCCACTTCGCCATCGTGTCCGACCGCACGGGCGGCGAACGGCCCGGCGTTTTTCAGTCGGCGATGGGCAAGATCAATCTTCTCCAACCCGAATTCGTTATGAGCATCGGCGATCTCACGGAGGGGCATAAGACCGACGTGGCGGAGATGAATCGCCAGTGGGGAGAGTTTAAAGGGATCGTCGGCGTGTTGGAGATGCCGTTCTTTCTGGTGCCGGGAAATCACGATATCCGCACCGATGCCATGGCGGAGGAATGGAGGCGGCATTGGGGGCCGTCGTACTACCATTTCCGGTACCGCGACGTATTGTTCCTGTGCCTCAACACGGAAGACCCGCCACCCACGCACATGAGCGATGCGCAGATCGCCTACATGAAGAAGGCGCTCGATGACAATGCCGATGCGCGCTGGACGCTCGTGTTTATGCACAAGCCGCTCTGGGGCATTGAAGACGATTCCGGCTGGCCAAAACTCGAAGAGCTGTTGAAGGGGCGACCGCACACCGTATTCGCGGGGCATTGGCACAACTACAAGAAGTACGAGCGGCACGGCCACAAGTATTTTGTCTTTGCAACGACGGGCGGCAGCAGCAAGATGCGCGGCATCGAACATGGCGAGTTCGACGAAGTGGTGTGGGTGACGATGACGGACAAGGGCCCGCGGATTGCCAACCTGATGCTGGACGGGATACTGGACGAGGATTTGGGGTTGGCAAAGTAGGAGTGGATTTGAGCTAGGCCGGTCCCGTTGACGAGGATTGGTGCGCGCACAGAGATTAAGGAGGGGAAGGCAGGAATGCCTTCCCCTCCGTGCTATTCGCTCAAGCGTTGCTCAGCTCATTTGGCGTCCGCGGGGCGATAGCGCACGAGCAGACTTCCGCCCCCTTCCGCGACCCGGAGGCCGAGATTCGTTGCGAGGTCTTGACCCGTCATGGTCTGTTCCGTGGAGACGAGGGCGTCGTCAATGAATTCGACGGAGTATTTTCCGTCGGGGCGCACGGCATTGATGCCGAGAATTGCGCCAAACATACGGCATTCGCGATGGCGAAACGCCAGCACGATTCCTGCATCAAGATCGGGACGATGCAGTTGGTAGGTGACGAAGTTGTCGGACGCCGTAGCGGGCGAGGTCAACGGATAGAAATCGCCGTACCAATAGGGCTCGCTTATCTTCGCTTCCTCGATGAGCGCCTTCGCTCGGTCCATCGGGAACCCGTCGTCGAGGTATGCGAATTGGCACAACAATCCACCCGTGGCTGCGCTGCGGACTTCCGTCGTGACGGGCGCCCAAGCGCACGCCGTATGCAAAGGCACGAACTGGCTGAGCGCGGAAGACTGCAACTGGTTCCATTCGGGATGTCCGGGCGAGCAACTGGTGTCGCTACGCCAGAGGGGCAAGGAACGCGAGCACATCTCGATGTCGATGCGCCGGCCACCACTGGAACAGTTGTCGATGAGCAGCCCGGGATGCGTGGCGCGCAATTCGTCCCACATGGCGTACAGCCCCTCGACGTAGCGAATCTCGCTCATGCCTTGCCGGTCCGGGGCATCGTTGGCGCGCCAGAACGACAGCGGGTCCATATTGAAATCGTTGCGATAGAAGGTGATGCCGTACTCGGTGATGCGTTTCGAGAGCAGGTCGGTCAACCAGCGGCGCGCGGCCGGGTCGCCGAGATTGAACAGGCCCCCATTGCCGTTGCCAAGCACGAACTCAGGGTGTTCCTTAGCGATCTGCGTGTTGGGCGCGACGCGTTCCGGCTCGAACCAGAGGATGAACCGCATACCATTCTCTCGGCACACGTCGCCGACGGGCTTTAGTCCGTTCGGAAACTCCTGCGGTTTGGCAAACCAATTGCCCACGCCATCGGGAAAGTCGCCAGGGAACCACGCGGCGTCGAACCAATACGTGTTGCAGCCCAGCGCCTTCGCGGTTTGCGCTGCCTGGACTTGCCCCGCCTCGGTGGCCCACCCGGGACGAAGGCGGTAGCGGTCGAACGTTTGCAGCGCGGTCGGAAGTTGCGCAATCTTCCCGTCGAGGCGCGGGGCGTATTTGAACAGCATCAACCGGCGCCATTGGTTTTGGGCCCGCTGCCGATCACCTTTCCACGCGAGCATGACAATCCGCGGCGTGCGAATGCTCTCTCCGGGATGCAGCAGGAGATGCGTCAGCTCCATACCCGAGCGCATGCGCATCGGGCCATTCTCCGCGCGGTCGAACTTCGCGGCCCATTGGCCGGTCCATCCGACGGCGGTAATGAGTCCGCTGTCGCCGTATTGCACGTTGTAAAACGGGAACGCGCTGATGGAGGACGGGCGCCCGCCGGTGGGTGCGATGACGTAGCTCTCCTTTGCGGCGATGGCGCGCGTCTTGGGCGTAAACGAATTCTCCCCGCAGGCGTCGCCTTCGAGCTGGTGCACGTGCGCCGCCGTCTGCGCGTAGCCCGTGCGCAGGTTCACGTCGAGCGCTTGAATGTCCTCGATGATTGGCGTGTCTTTCGACCCGCCGTTATCGAAATGCAACACCCAATCCACGGCGGGATAGCGCTTGTAGCTCGTCACAATCGCGGAGACCGACAGGGCCGTGACAGGGTCGGTCCAGCGGATGGTATCGACAATGCGGTCAGCCTGCTCGCCGGACTTAGCTTCGCGTTTCCACGTCCCGAGGAATTCGCGCGACGACACACCGTTGTACGTGAACGAGAACGGCACATTCGCGCCGAGAAACAGGAGCTTGCTTTGATTGTCGTCGAGCCAGCGCACCGAGCCGTCGCCCATCTCGAACCGGGCGTCCGCCCAATCGCCTTGGTCGCACGAAGCGCCGTCAGCAGTTGTATCGACCTTGAGCATGATTTGTCCGACGCCTTCGGCAATCGGCACATCGACCGGAACGGGGGCATCGCCGCCGTGAAGGGTCGCCGAACGAAACACTTCCTTTCCATCTATCACGACATAGAATTCGACGCTGCCGTTCTTACCCTGCGTATTGAAATTATTGTCGACACCGATCTCCGCGTGGAAGGCCTTCGCACCCTTCGGCACGGTCACGGCAATCTCGCTATTGGCGTGGGTTCCCAGTCCGTGCTCGAACGACTTCGTCCCAATGACAATGGGCGTGTCGATGCACGACTTTCCGAATTGAAGCACGCTGTGGTCCTGACGAAGCACCTTCAGGACAACTCGCCCCGGCACGGTCGTCCGGGCGGTTCCTCCAAAGGCCTCGTCCGTCCACGCGAGCATGTCCTGCACGTCGGCAGGCGACGCCATGATCGCGTCATCGGTCTCCGCGGCCGGCAACTCCGCATACGTGCTGGCGGATGCCCCTGCCAGACCGCACAAAACAAGTGCCGCAACGACTGCGGCGTATCGCAGATGTGTCATTCGATCTCCCCCCTCGTGTCTTCACACGGCATACAATTGCCATTGAATCTCTGATGATAGGCGCGGCACGACACAATTCCAAGTCCCTACGACGAACAGCGAACGGGCACATTCTCGTGACCTGACGAAGTCTCCTCCCTTGTTGCGTACAGGGGTCCGTGTCCAGTTCTCTCCAGGGGGTGCACCCTTGCATCCTTTTGACGATTCAAGGGGTGCAGAACCTTGGAGTCTGGATTGGGGCCCAAGATATTGCGCACATGGGGCTGCGTCCAACTCTCTGCAGGGGGTGCACCCTTGCATCCTTTTGACGATTCAAGATGCTGTATTGAAAAGTCAAGGCTTTTGCTTTGGAAACAAGGATGAATCAT
>JBAZRU010000645.1:0-4345 GCA_041662805.1 Candidatus Hydrogenedentales bacterium
AGACGGAAAAGCAGGCCCGCGGCGAAGTCGTCATGCCGAAGGTGTTCTGAGTCCGCATCCGTCTGCCAACCAAACCGGGCTTTGCTTGAACTCCGCGATGAGCAATGCCTTTCGCTCGCACGACAACCACGATGACTCGATAGCTGAGAGGATGAGCCGGCATATTTCCGCCTTTGTCCAACTGCATTCCGACTCGAGCATGCGGTACTCATCCGCAAGGCTGGTCTGAAACATCTTGGGGTCATCGGTGTTCACGGTCACGACAACTCCAGCGTCGAAGAATTTTCGGATAGGGTGATCTTGAAGGCTCTCGACCACGTTAGTGCGCACATTCGACATAGGGCACATCTCAAGAGGGATGTGGTGTTCGACAAGGTACTCTACAAGTTCCGGGTCTTGCCAGGCGCGGGCGCCATGTCCGATGCGTTCGACTTGCAGTTCGCGTATCGCGCCCCAGATGCTGTCAACCCCAGCGGCTTCGCCTGCGTGCGCGTTCGTGTGAAACCCAAAAGAACGGGCTTTCTCGAAGACACCACAGAAGGGGGCAGGTGGAAATTCGTTTTCCGAACCGCCGATTCCGATGCCGACAACTCCGAGGTCTTTCACCTCATTCAACTGTGCCAGGGTCTTCATTTCCATAGCGGGGCCGTAATCCCGAACCAAGTCTGCAACGAGGGCGATATCGATTTCCGGCACGCGCGATAGTCCTGCTCGCACCGCCCGGGTTATCTCTTGCACGTCCAGCCGCCGACGGAAAAACAGAGACGGCGAAAAGAAGACTTCGGCGTATCGGATGCCTTGCATAACCATGTCGCGCGCCGTGAGTTCGGCAATGTGCGTGAAGTCTTCATACTCGCGTAGGAACTGGTTCTTCCAGGACCACGCCTCAATGAATTGGGAGAAATCCCGGTACTCGAAGCGTCTGGCCAGAGTGGGGACATCCGAGACGGAAGCATCTCCACCATACTTCTGGATTAGCGCGAACATCGCCGTGTGAGGGATGGCGCCCTCAAGATGAACATGCAACTCTACCTTAGGGATTCTGTCATACCAAGTCATGCTGTTGGCCTCCGAACTAATACTTCCGTTACGGCGGTTCACGCGATTGGACCATCAGGTCACTATGTATTTGAGCTTTTCCGTCGCTTGGCTGATACCGGGTGTTGGAGAAAGCCGTGAAACGCAGAGCAGGCACGCGAAAGAGAGTTGAGCTGCCCCGCTTGAAAGCATAGTTTCGCAGGCTTCGGCATGTATATGCCTTATTTTGCAAAAAAGCGCTCAAGCAATTCGCGGGGCGTGCCGTTGAACTCGGCCCATTGCAGGTCGCCCGCGAGATGCTGATCGCCGCCGGTGTAATAGACGATGGTTTTGTCTTTCCACGCGCATAGCTCGGCGTCGGACGCGTTGACCTCTCGAATCTCCGGTGGGCGCAAGGGATGGACGGAGTTGTTGGGATTGAACGTGACGAAGGGACGCCCATCGGGCGCGTCTTGCCAGTGGACAAGATCAGTGGAGCGGGTGACACGGGTTTCGAATTTGCCCTCGCCCAAGAGCTGCAGATAGAGCGTGTAGAAGTAATCTCCTTCGTGGTATAGCGCAGGGCCGCCGACATATTTCTCCGTTCCGTAGAGGCCGTTGGGGACCGGCTGCCAATTCCGCAGGTCGTCGGAACGGAAGTATTTGAAGGTGAACGCAGGCCAGCGTGGATCGTTGGATTCGACTAGAAGCACGAAGCCCTTCTCTCCGCGACATACGGACACATTGAAGAACTTCTCGTCCGGTTGCGCGCGCAAGACCACGACCGGCTTTGACCAATTGACAAGATCCTTGCTGGAAACCATCTCGATTGCCGTGATGTTCCATTTCTCTCCCGTACCCCAATTGCCCGCGAAGACGTAGACTTCGCCCTCGTGGACGAATGCCATACCAAGTCCATGACCAATCAGAGGCGTCGAGACGATGCGGTCTGCCTCCACGTCTCGGATGCGAACTTCGTCTTCGTTGATGCGGCTTCCGTCGGGACCACCGGGAACCTCCCACTGCTTTTGCCAATTCTCCAGAAGGTAGAGGCGGTCGTTGAATACAAAGGGTGTCACTTCGACCAGGGGAGAATTCAGTTTGCCCTTGTAAACAAGCGGGTTATCCCATTTGGTCACTTCAGCACATGCCGAGACCGGGACTGACAAGCAAGCTAGAAGGGCGACCAGAAGCAGGCTGCAAAAGGCAGGAGCGACTCTCATAGTGCCATCTCTCTTCCCGAAGGATGTTTAATCGTCCGAACAGTAACCAACGCCAGGTAGCGCTTCGCAGGCGAGCGATTTGCGCTCGCTCTTCGCCCCGGCCCATGGTAATCGTCCCAAGCACGGTCGTCAATTCTCGGAATGGATCAATGGCACGGCTTGTGCTACAATGTCCCAGTTCTGAAACACCTTCCGCGCGCCCGTAGCTCAGCGGATAGAGCACTTGCCTCCGGAGCAAGGGGTCAGGCGTTCAAATCGCCTCGGGCGCGCCATTTCTTTTTTTGTGTCTGTGGGGGACACAAAGCGCAAACTACTGTCATTATTGGCGATTCTTCGTGTCACGGCATCGTCGTGACCGTTGCGGAATTGGGCCATCTGCCGACGGCGGGCGGACTTTATCATTCCCTCGAAGGCGCGCCGCTTACCCTATATGTCAAGTATCACTCCTCGATTTGCCGTCGATTTCACTACCAGCAAGTTATCCATGGGGCAGCATCGCCTTCCCATAGCAGCGAATAGACAACCGATGCTGCGACGAGATCAGAAGCCTTGGACCATGTAGGCTTGCAGGAGGCCTGATTCGTCGGAATTGAAGAAGCCTTTGGTTCCGTCCGGGGAGAGGAAGGGATGGATGTGCGCGCCCTTCGCCCAGGAACACTTGGGCTGGGCCACGCGCCGGAGGTTTTTCATGGCGCTCTCGCCCGGCGTGCCCATATCCGCTACGACTAAGCGCCCTTCGCGATCCGTAGGTCCGGTGTCCGAAATCAGCCTTGTACCGGCCATGTCCGTGGCGAAGTGATAGAAGGT
The DNA here is from genome assembly GCA_041662805.1 of Candidatus Hydrogenedentales bacterium. Lineage (GTDB taxonomy): Bacteria > Hydrogenedentota > Hydrogenedentia > Hydrogenedentales > SLHB01 > JAIBAQ01. The sequence continues at coordinate 3,048 of JBAZRU010000645.1, forward strand.
CGGCTCCGGAATCTCTCTCGATAGGTCGTTTCGAACTGCACCCGGAGTCTTCAGGCCCATGTGCCCTTGGTCCGGCAGGGCTTTCCCCTCGATCATTCGGGCGCTCCGAGGTTCATTCGTGCCGGTGCTGGTGATGGCCCATTCGCTCTGGCCGCGCCAGCATTGATGCCCTTGGCAGTGTTCATTGCCATCCCGCCCCCACGGCATCGTTCGAAAATTGGAGCCATCGTCGCGGATTACGTGAATGTCTGCTCCTAGACCGCTCACAAGCGTGGTAATCTCTCCATCGGGGGTGCACTTGTTGCCGTGGTTCTCTTGGATGAGAATGTCGTGGCTGGCCTCAACATCCTTTGATCGGGAGTACTGGGGGTGCAAGTTGCACCAAGTCTGACCTCTAAGAATCAGATCCACGGAGGCTTTGCTTAGGTCAAAGACCATCAGGCCAAAAGGAGCGTCCTCTGTTTGGCCATCGCCAAAGAAGGCCGAAAGCGCCATCCGATTGCCGTCCGAAGAGATGGTGGACAGAGGATAGATCCTGCTTGGCCTGAGCCCGGTGCCCGCGATACCGGCGTCCAGGACCAGGATGGTCTGCCTGTCTGTGCCATCTAGGCGCACGCGCTTGAGGAAGAGGCGTCCCCCATTGACCTCCGTCTCATTCACAAAGTAGTAAAGGTATTGACCGTCGGGGGACAGCGAGGGAGCAGTGGCTCCGCGTCCTTCGGTCAACGGGGACAAAGAGCACCCGTCCTCGATGTCGCAAAGTAGGTATTGGTGGGCTGGGTCATCTTTATCGCTTCCGTGCGCGTGGGCAGAGCGGTGGAGCACGAAGCGTTTCGAGTCTGGGGTGAAGATCTGGGCTTCCATGTACACGTGGCAACTGGGGACATCCCCGGTGGTCAGTTGAATGACCTCAGTGCCATCGGGGGCGTCCGGATCCACGAGGTCCGGCCGGACTATCAAGGTTTTCGGATTTGGCGCGGAAGAGGCGGCGTAGGAACGCCGGCACAACGCGGTCAGAAGTCCAAGGCCGCCATAGGTGGCGCCAAGTTGAAGAATGCTCCTGCGATTGTAGGTTTGCATATCCGGCCCTATCTCTATGTCGGCGTCCAGCTTCGTTGAGTCCCGTCCCTGAGCTTGAATTATCAGGAATACAGGTTGAGGCAGGCAAGCGGAAGTTGCCTCGAAGAAAAGTCTCGATTGGACATTCGGGATACGGACCGATAATGTGTATAATCTCAAGGGCAGCACATGTCCGGGGGTGGACTGTGCAGCGCGATGTGAATCGTTACTTCTACTGC
>JBAZRU010000646.1:0-4326 GCA_041662805.1 Candidatus Hydrogenedentales bacterium
GCTTTCGACAATTGCATCCAACTGCTCATCCGTAAATCCCGCTAAAGACAGGCGTTTCCGGGCCCCGATGACAAGTTGTTCCGAACGCGTCTTCTCCAGCGCGGCCATGTCGGGACTCGATATAGCAGAGCCCTTCTGCTCATTGCTTACCGCGCGCACGTACTCTTGAGAAGCTGCCAGATACTTGGGGCTGTAGATCCGCGCCAAGGGATCGCCCTTCTTCACGGTGAGCCCGACCGCGTTCACCATGAGCTCCTGGACCCGTCCAGGAAAGCGCGCCGCGATGATGGCAAGACGCCCTTCGGCAGGTTCCGCTTCACCGTAGGAACGGATCGTGCGCGTCAGCATGCGATACAAGACCGGCTCCACCTGGATGCCCCCTTGCATGATGCGTTGCGGTGAAACCTGGACGCGGGCCAACGTGCCTTCGGGAAGCGTCATCGGCGCGCCTTTCTTGCGCTGGACAAGGTCCATGCCGCAGATCGGACATTTGTCCGAATGGTCGCGCACCACAAAGGGATGCATGCCGCAGTAGTACTCGAACTCCTGGTTGGCGGCGCTCATGTCCTTATCACCTTCAAGCCCAAGCATCTGCTGCGTCGCGTGGGTCCGCTGCCACCGTTCATAGTAGTTCTGGATGTTGTCCCAGTACCCGACCACCACCGCTGTTACGACTAGAATGAAAATGAAGCGCAACCGGATCTCGATGAACTTGAGGACGAACAGAATCCGGCCCGGGAAATTCTTGGGCGATTTTGGATTTTGGATTTTAGATTTTGGATTTTGGATTTCCGTCATCGTCGGTCTCCCAAGGAGTTAGATGTCCCTTGAGTCATGATTCCCAGCGTTCCTCATCCGCGGCGCATGCCTGCCCGCAAGGTCTTTATCGAAGCCACGGTCATGGCCAGAATCTCTTCCATCTCACGCATCAACGGCAACAGTTTCTCCTCCGCAACTACATCCGCCTCTATCAGTAACTCAAGCCAATAGATGGATTCGTCCGTTTCCTCTTCTACAATACCCAGCTTTGCAATAACGTCTGCTTTACTCTTCCCGCGGCAAGCCGCCCGATAATTGGCCCCAATCGAGGTGCCAGAACGCAGCAACTGTCTGCCAATCGTCTGGGCCACGACCGATTTGGGGAGCGAGTCAACCAATCGAATAACACGCAACGCCAATTTCTGCGTGCGTTCTTTGAACTCCCGCTCGTCCATCAATCGCCTCCTCGCCTAATGCTCAATCCAAAATCTAAAATCCAAAATCCAAAATCGCTAGTTCCCCTGGAGTTTTCGCCACCTTCGCGCTTCGACTTGATAAAACAGTACCGGCAGAAAGATATCGATCACCTCGTCCGCAATCAGCAAGCCTCCCAGGACGGGCGCGGCCATGGGTGCGATGACTTCGGCGCCGACTCCACGCGACCACAACATGGGAGCAAGCCCGACAATCGCGGTGGCTTCGGTCAGGAACTTGGGCCGGAGCCGGTGTACCGCGCCCTCCAAGACCGCCTGTTCGAGATCTTTGATCGAGACGATTTTCGCCAGTCCGCCTCGTTCGGCGATAGCATCACGCAGATACACCAGCATGATGATGCCGGTCTCGGTGGCCATGCCGAAGCAGGCTATGTATCCGACCCAGACCGCCACGCTGAAGTTGTAGCCGAACAGGCGCTGGAACAACACGCCGCCCGCCAACGCTCCGGGAACCGCCAGCATCATCAAGACCGCGTGCGCGAAGTCATGATAGGTCATGTAGAGGATGAGGAAGATAAGCAGGAGCACCGCGGGGAAGACGATGCGTAGTGTCTTCTTCGCGCGCACCTGGTGTTCGAACTGCCCCGTCCATTCCAGGTAGCTTCCTTCGGGAAGTTTCACTTTTGCCTGCACGACCCGCTGCGCCTCTTCGACGAATCCGACGATGTCCCGGTCGCGCACATTGAGCTGGGCATACGAACGGAGCAGGCCGTTCTCGCTCTTGATCATCACCGGACCTTCAATAACGCGGATGTTCGCGACGTCGCTCAAGTAGATTCCCGGAGACTCCATCATTTTCCCGCTCTCCGTGGCGGCAGGCGGTCCTTCCATGCCGCCTTGCGAGACGAGGATCCGTTTGATCGCATCTTCGTCCGAGCGGTAATCGCGGGCATACCGCAAACGGACCGGATACCGCTCGCGTCCTTCCACTGTGGTGGTGATGGGTTTGCCTCCGAGGGCGATCTCGATGACGTCCTGGATATCGCCCACATTGATGCCGTAACGCGCGGCGCGTTCGCGGTCCACCTCGATCTCGATATAGCCCTTGCCAACCGTCTGATCGGCCACGACGTCCACGGCGCCCGGGATGCCCCTCAGCACCTCGGCCACCTGATTGGCGGTGTCCTGAATCTGCTCTTGCGTCTTGCCGAATATCTTCGCGGCCAACTGCGTCCGCACGCCGGTCGCGAGCATGTCCACGCGGTTGATAATGGGCTGCGTCCAGATGTTGGCCCACCCGATCTGCTGTGCCACACCGTTCAATTCGCGTACCACGTCGTTCTTCGTCTTTGCCCAGAGGAAGGCGTGTTCCCCGAATGTCTTACCAATCTCTTCCGCTGTGATCTGGAGGGGGGTGCCTGTGCCCTTCCAGACGTTCTGCATGGAGGCGGAGGATTCGATCTCGGCCAGCAGCGCCTGCCCGAACTTGCCCATCGAGGGATCGAACATCTTCTGGTTGGTCTGCTTCGTCCAGGCCCGAGCGGCCTTATCTCTAAATGCATCCAGCAACTCGGACGTGTCCGTGTGGAAATCACCGCGCGCAAAGCCGAGCGATTCCTTCAGAGAACTCGAGATACGCGTCCATTGTGATTCAATCGGAACCAGCACGTCGCCCTTTTCCGTCGAGAGCCGTTTGGATTCATCGAGGGTGGCCAAACCGGCTGTGACAACCTCCTCCACGTCATACACCTGCGGGGTATAACGAAACATGTGCCGGTGGGTGTCGATCAACCCTTGGACGAATGACTCGCGTTCGGCGGACTCAGGCGGACTGGCCCATGCCTGATGCGCATCCATCTGTTCGAGCAGGCGCTCCGCAACGAACCGGACGGAATCATCCGCCAGCACCTGATCGAACTCCATTGTTCTTCCTATCATCTCGTCGCGCATTAACGCGTCGAAACGATTCAGCGCCCCATCCGCCACCTCGTTCAGGAAGGACTTGCGGGCATTCTCGCCAGCAAAGGAACTGATGACTCCCTGTTTCTCGAGCAGTTCCACAACACGCACAGTCTCCGAATAGGCGTCCTCGAACTTGACCTTGCGCTTGAGCCAGTGTTCCTTGGGCCGCAATGTAATCACGGTCTCGATCATGTCCAACGGCGACGGATCCGTCGGCGTATCGGCCCGGCCGCCCTTGCCCACGACCATTTCAACCTCGGGCATCGAGCGAAGCAGGGCGTCGCGCGCCTTCAGGTCGTCCGCGACCTCGGTGACGGATGCCCGCGGCGCCGTGATGGGCATGTCGAGAATGCTGCCTTCGTCAAGCGGCGGCATGAATTCGCGGCCCAAACCGCGCGCCACGTAGAAGCCAGAGGCGAGTAACAACACAAAGAGCCAGATAACGGTCTTGGGTTTGTGCATCAGGAAGTTCAACACCGGACGATACATTTGCACAACGCTGTGGATGATCCAGTTGTTCTCTTCCCGTGAAAGCCGTCCCCGCACAAGGAGCGGAATGATCGCCGGAACCAGCGTGATCGAGATGATGGCGGTGCCTATCAAGGCAAACGTCTTCGTGAACGCAAGCGGGTGGAACAGTTTTCCTTCCTGTCCCGAGAGCGCGAATACGGGGAGAAACGAGATCACCATGATCACCACGGAGAAGAAGATCGGGCGTCCCACCTGGCGGCAGGCCGCCGCAACAATCTCCGTGGTGTCTCCCCGAATCTTCTGATCGCCGAAATGCTGCGTCAACCGGTGCGTTGCGTTCTCGAGCATGACGATGGACTGGTCTATCAGGATACCAATCGATATGGCAATGCCCGAAAGGGACATGATGTTCGAGGAGATGTTGAAGAGATGCATCATGATGAATGCGATAAGTACGGAGAGCGGAAGCGTCAGAACCACCACGAACGCGCTCCGTATATGGGTGAGGATGAGCAAGATCGCAATCGTGGCAAACAGCATCTCATGCTCAAGGATCTTCGTGACCGTGTGAATCGCGCTTTCGATCAAACGCGTGCGGTCATAAAACGGGACAATGCGGATGCCTTGCGGCAGGCCCTTCTGCAAATCGCGCAGCTTTCCTTTGATGTTGCGCGTGACATCGAGGGGATTCTCCCCGTAG